>JBBSOJ010000278.1:0-4219 GCA_038259855.1 Flavobacteriales bacterium | reverse complement strand
CTATTTTTGGGAATTTCCATTTCATCCCATTCTGAACATCATGCTGAAATCGATCTTGATAACTGGCTTCTACGGATTGGTGATTTTAAAAATGAATGTTTCGGAAGATATCTCGAAAGTGATTCAAAAAATTTTAAAATTTGATAATAAAAAGATGTAGAAGCATCATTTTCAAATTAAACTATACTTTTGAAGTCAGATCTTTTTTGATGAGATATAAATTTAATCATAAATATTCTATATAAGAAAAGCCCTGCAAGGTGCTTTGAGGCATACTTCGTGCAGGACTTTTCAACTAACCAACCAAAAATTATTATATATCTATCAGTTCGATCTTTTTGTAGTTCTAGCGCTTGGTTGTGTACTGCTGTTTCTTGAACTACTTTTCTGAACACTGCTTCGTTGCTGTTGTGTGTTATTTGATATACGAGAATTTGAACTCTGCGGTTTTCCTTTTGTCAAACTTTTAACGTTTTGAGACTTATTCGTTACTGAGGTCATCGTACGGGTTGGACTTTGTCTTTGATTAGATTGTGATCTTACCGATGCTGACGTATTTCGATCTGATGAAACTCTGCTTGAGCTGCGCGTTGTATTTGGGCTTCTGTCAACGTAGGTAGCATTTACCACATTGGCTCGAGTACTCGCTGTGTTGGATCTACTAGATGAGGCGCTTGTTCGAGCATTCATTCTCGCTTGTTGATTCAAATTTGATCGGTTCGATGAGCTTCTATCATTACTATTCAAATTGCTGGAGCCATTTCTTGTTCTTGCATCAGCAACAGAAGAACTTCTTCGGGTACTGGAATCCTGGCGATAACGTTCATTAGCTCTGTTAGTTACAGCAACAGCTCCGCGTCTGCCTGAATTTAGAGACACATTATGATGTGTATAGCGCACTGGTTCTCTATAGTTATGAGTATAAGGTCTATAATAATGATGTCTAACGGGCGTATAAAATTGTCTGTAAGGTCTCGCATACACTATACAGAAATTCGGAGCAGGTACGGCGTAATACGTATGCCAAGGTCTGTACACGTAAGCTCTGTTATAGACATTGATAAAACCTGTATAATGACTGAATAATCTGTTTCTATTGTAATGAACATAGAGTCCACCAACCCTCGCTACACGGCCATACGTATTGTAATTGATGTTGATATTTCCTACTTGTGTTACACGACCATAAAAATCATAGAAAACCGGTGTATTCTCAATTTGAACGATAGCGCCAAAATCATCATATTGCACATAAGGGCTATAATCATAACCACTGTTTAAACTAAAAGCCACATTTGGTGAATTGAACGATACATTGACGTTAGGACCATAGTTTGGAGCATAAAAGTCAAATTGACCATCAGGAAAGACTGAAAACTCAATACCACCTTCTGTAAAAATAAATGAATTGCCATAGCCTCTATTGTAGTCAGAAATTGAGGAATCAGCATTTAAATCATTGGTGGTTGTCGCGCTAACTGTAGTTCCGATCAGGAACATTGCAGCAAAGAATACGGCTAGATTTTTCATGAGTGTTTGTTTTAGGTTAAACATATTTCAATATATTCAAACAGCATGCCAAACTCATAATGTGATCATTTAGGTACTTTATAGAAAAGGTTTAAATGTGATAAAATGCCTTTTATAGATGAATTGAATTATTCAAAAATTATTTAGTAATAGAATAATCCAAACAAAAAAAACAGGCATAAATGCCTGTTTATAAATTATCTATATATAATGTGAACTTAAGTGTCGTTAAAAATTAAATGATTTGAAATTGATTAGAAGTATCACCACGTAAAATAGTTCCAACTGCAGCCCAAAACCTTAAAAGAGAAGCCGATGTTCTTTCGGAAAATTGCGATAGCATCAATAAATTATTAACGTACTCTTTTAAATTGTTGTGACTTGGCTGATAAAAGGCCATTTCCCATTCTTCAAAATACCGACCTTCAACATTACTATCCCAAAGCATAATCGCAGAATGGTGACGATCGTCCTCGAGTATTTTTTTATAAAGATGAAGTACATCTGATTTGTTACCTTCTAATATTTGAACGAAATGTCTATCGTGGTAAATCAAGCATCCAGAAATATCCATTGATGCGTTGGTTGCGTGTGCTGTTTCAAATATAGATTCTAAATCAGCAGTTAATAAGTCCGACCTCGATATCGATCGGTATGTGAGTTGATACATAAAGTGTGTTGTTTCTTTGTTTTCTAAATATTCAATTGTTTTTATTGGAAGGTTAGATGAAAGCGCAAATCTAGATAATAATATTACATTCGAAATCTATTGCGTTTATTACTCGTTCTAATTCCAACTCATTCATAGTTGTGATGATTCATTACATATTTTCCTTTATAAATGTATCAATATAATTTTCTTATAAATTTTCAACATAAATGTAAGACTGATGTAACATGATTTTTATATATTTTTTATTTCGTTAATATCCTCAAAGCCTTTCGAGGAAAAGACAATGAGACGTAACATGAACATAAATTAGATGTTATTTTTGACCTTACGATCGCAATAATGCCAGATTCTAGTCCATTGGAACATGCCAGCGGTTATTTTAGCAGTCTTTGGTGAAAATTAATTGTGAGACTTTGTTCATTTGATTTAGTATCATGACAGATAATTGTGATCTGATATTAATTGATATCTAACCTTGTCAGTTTAGGTCATTTTTAAACTGTTTCCAACTTTAGTGACGCTTCGGAGAATTCCAAATTTTGTGCCAAGAAATATAAATTAATTATCGTAAAACCGTCATGTCTACTAAACAATCTAGGATAACTAATTATATTGCAATAAATTATGGTATGTATATGCTACTTTTAAATTTGTTATTTCAGTTTTTATAATGAAAAAAAGGAGCATACATTTTTACTACATTTATAAACTGTAAATCGCCATATGCCTAAACAAACTATAGAGTGTAGAAATTGTAATCAATATTTTGAAGCGCATTTTCCGTATTGTCCTTACTGTGGTCAAGAAGCGGAGGATAGATTGACCCTTGGTGTTTTATTTACCAATACCATTAATAATTATTTTTCTGTAGACGCTCGTTTTTTTAGAAGTTTTTGGCCTTTAATGACCAAGCCTGGTTATTTAGCACGAAAATTTGTGCAGGGGAAACGCCTTCTTTTTATTCATCCTGCACAAATGTATTTGTTTGTTTCTATCGTGTTTTTCTTTTTATTGAGCTTTATTTCGAGAGATCAATCCAATAGTTTGGACAGTGCCCTTAAAGATGCGGATTCAAAAATAAAGGTGTCTCTTGATTCTATTCAACAAAGAAAGGCGGATTCATTGGCCACCCAACGCTTCTTAAATCCCTTGCAAGAAAATAAAAAAAGTTTAGGTCTTGAGGATGAAGATATCGTTCAGATGGATTCAATTTTCAATAAAAAAGGCGCTCCAAAAGCTACAATATATGGTGTCCATTTTAACAAGGCCGAAATTGATTCCATGCTTGAAATTGGCGCATCTGATCAAAAAATATATAAATTTTTAGGCATGAAAAACTCTGATGGCATGTTTAAAAAGCGTGTTTACAGTCAAGGGCTGAAGTTTTACAAAAGTAAAAGTGGAGGATCGATATTACAGGCTTTTTATGATTCAATTCCGATTGCCATGTTCTTATTATTGCCAATTTTTGCTTTAATACTTAAGTTATTTTATTTCAATAAAGGCCGATTTGTCCATCATCTAATATTTACTTTTTATTTCTTTTCGTTTCTATTTATTGTTTTTGGAATCTTAACACTTACTAGCATTATTTGGGATGATTTTCCAGGATGGATTTCCTTTCTCATCATGCTCTCAACCTTTGTATATTTGGTGATAGGGGTGAAGCGCTTTTACCATGAGAATTATCTTTTGAGCTTCGTCAAAAGTAATGTCATTAGTTTTCTGTTTCTATCGTTTGTAGTTCCGTTCGCCGCAATCATCATGGCGTTCTCCGCTTTTCTTTTTTATTGAATTGCGATCTTTTATAAATATAAAGGTACAATGGACCTTATACTAAAGACATTTTAGTCTCGGGTATGATAATTTAATAATGTATAAATCAATAGAATAATGACTAGTCACGAAAAAAAAACTACTACTAAAGTTTATACTTAAGATAGCTTCCTGTAATGGATTTTTTATTCTTGACAATCTCTTCAGGCGTTCCTTGTGCAATTAACTGACCGCCTCGTT
>JBBSOJ010000277.1:0-4230 GCA_038259855.1 Flavobacteriales bacterium | reverse complement strand
TTTTTATAGGCCACAAAGATCAACACTCTATTGTAAGTCTCTTTATCACTTAAGAGGTGATTCAATAAATTCACTTTGGTATAGAAGTTTGGAACGTTGTAACGCTGCTGACTGATGTTTTCCAGTGGCGTCCCGGAAACTGCTACAGTGACTTTCTGTGGTGTCACAAAAAATTCGTTGATGAGATCATCTACTTCCTCCGTCATGGTGGCGGAAAACATAATGTTTTGTCTTCGCTCTGGCATGATGTCAAATAAATTTAACAGTTGATGCCTGAATCCTAAATCCAACATCACGTCTACTTCATCGACCACAACTTTTTGAATGGATTTAAGCTGAAGCACATAACTCATTGCTAAATCAAACACGCGTCCTGGAGTGGCTACAATAATGTCTAGGCCTTGAGCAATATCCTGTTTTTGCTGGTTGATATTGACGCCGCCATACACACCCAAAACACGGACGTTAATGTACTTTGTCAATTTTTCAATTTCATCAACCACTTGTACCACCAATTCACGGGTAGGCACCAGAACCAAAACTCTCGGATTTTCCTGTTTCGAGAATTTTAATTCCCTCAAAATAGGAAGCATATATGCAAATGTTTTACCGGTGCCTGTTTGTGCGATACCGACAACATCTTTACCGGAAGCTACCAACCCAAATGCCTGCTCTTGTATCGGCGTGGGATTGGTAAATCCTAAATCATCAAGGGCATTAAATAATGGTGTATTTAAGTTTAGGTCTCTGAAGCTCACGTTGCTGAATTAAGCTGCAAAGGTATTATTTATATTCATAGCTCGTGATCAAAATCACGCTTAAGTTTTAGCATGAGAGATTCCATTGATTCAGATAGTCAAGGTTTGCAAAAATTATAACGAATGTGATATGCTTAATGATTCTTAGACGAGATGTGCTGTGTGTATTTCGATAGTGTATATTGCTTCAAATGTGGTGTCTGCTTCCAGTGACATTATGCCTTCCTTCTCCGTTAACTGTTGATTGCTATCTTCACTATCTGCAATACCCATCCAAGGTTCCAAACAGACATAATCGCCATTGGGTTTTGCCCAAATTCCAAAATAAGGGAATCCATCAAAATGAAGCGATACCACAGCGCCATGATTCATGCTTTTGAGAGTCACTTTTCTAGATTTTAAATCTTTGAATACCAAAGCGTCGTGCTCAAATAACCTGTGATGTATGTTGATTCTATTCAAGGTGTCAAATACAGGTTTTGTCGTGGTAGTTACAAGGCCGTTCTGTAGGTTTAAGAGATAGGTTTCCGAAGTTTCATCGTTTTCGAATACTATCTGATAGTCATCATAGGTTTCATCCTCAAAAATGGGGCACTTAAAGGCAGGGTGTCCACCAAGAGAGAAGTACATGGTGTTGTTATCTAGGTTTGTAACGTGATATGAAACACTTAATTTATGGTCAGACAACTCAAATACAACATCATACTGAAACTTAAACGGGAATAGTCTCAATGTTTCTTCATTGCTTACCAAGCGCAGTTTCAATTGGGTTTCTGTATGTGTAACAACTTTAAAATCAGGGTTATTACGTATGAATCCGTGTTTAGGCATGTGATATTCGCTTCCTTCGTAATGGTAAGTGTTATCCTTCAGCATCCCTACAATTGGAAATAAGTTAGGTGCGTAGTTTGCCCAAATGTCAGGATCCCCATCCCACATATATGGCGTGTGATTCTTGATGGATGTGATTCCTGAAAGTTCAGCGCCTATCGGATTAATGGCAATATTGAGCAGGTCATTTTTTAGATATAGCATTTCGATTAATTTTAAACTAAAATACAAAACTCCCTTAATTTTCAGTATTCTCATTAACTTTGACTTTCATTATTTTTAGCAGTGAGAACAATTTCCAAACATAAGCTCAAATCTATTACTTCATTCAAATCGAATTGCCTCGCTTGGAGCCAACAATTTGAGGACGTCGTGTGGTTGGATTCCAATAATCACAATCAGGAATTCAATACCTATGATGCGATATTGGCCGTAGATGCTTTTACCAGTATTAAAACAGATTATCACCAGGCATTTGACAAATTGAAGGAATATCAGACGATCACTAAAGATTGGCTTTTTGGATACCTCACGTATGATCTAAAAAATGATCTCGAACGTTTGAAATCCGAAAATTTTGACGGATTGCAATTTCCCGATCTCTATTTCTTTCAGCCAAAAAGAATATTTCTATTCAAAGGGGATAGGGTCGAAACTCATTATTTGAAACTTGTGGATGATGAGGTAGAAACCGACCTATTGGAAATCAAAAATTTCATCAGAAAAGAGGCTGAAGTGTCGGCATCACCTATTCAAATTAAATCCAGGATTGACAGTGGGCAATATTTGGACAAATTAGATCATTTGTTGAAGCGCATCCATAGGGGTGATCTCTATGAAGCCAATTTCTGTCAGGAATTTTATGCAGAAGATGCTCGAATTAATCCTTTGGAAACTTATGAAAACCTCAATCGCATATCCAGACCACCATTTGCAACCTTTTTAAAATCTGATGATAAATACCTATTATCGGCATCGCCAGAGCGGTACCTTAAAAAGATTGGGAATTCTATCATAACGCAGCCAATTAAAGGTACGGCAAAACGCTCGGTGAATCCTTTGGAAGATGAGCAGTTAAAACACGCGTTAGAGCAAAGCGAGAAAGAACGCAGCGAGAACATTATGATCGTGGATTTGGTAAGAAACGATTTGTCACAGACGGCCATTAAGGGAAGTGTAAAGGTCACCGAGTTATGCAAAGTGCACACATTCCAACAATTACACCAGATGATTTCAACCGTTACTTCAGAAATTGATAGTCATACGCATCCGGTAGATGTCATTAAAACGACCTTCCCGATGGGCAGTATGACAGGCGCTCCAAAAATTTCTGCGATGCGAATCATTGAAGAATTGGAAGTATCTAAACGCGGTTTATATTCAGGCGCTGTGGGATATTTTTCTCCAATTGGTGATTTTGATTTTAACGTAATTATCCGAAGTATTTTGTACAATTCGACAAATAATTATGTCTCTTTTTCAGTAGGTGGTGCTATCACTTCAAAAAGTATCCCTTCCGATGAATATGATGAATGCTTGCTTAAAGCAAAAGCAATGCGGGATGTGTTGGGACAATGATGCATGAAATCACCCTGTTGATCCGCGAAATGTCAAATCTCTTCACAACAAGACGTTCATCAACTTTCATTAATAAACTGTATTTTTGAGCATGCTAGAGCAGTTTAATTCCCATATCGAAAAGCATCTGCCATTGTTGCGCCATCAAAAAGTACTCATTGCGATTTCTGGCGGGTTAGACAGTGTCGTTTTGACCCATTTATGCCAAAGTTTAGGATTGAAAATGGTTTTGGCCCACTGTAACTTCAATCTTCGTGGTGATGAAAGCGACGCCGACGAACATTTTGTCTCCGATCTTGCTAATGAGCTGCAATTGGAGCTGTTTGTCAAGAGGTTTAAGACCGCTGAATTTGCGAGTGATAACAAAGTATCCATTCAGATGGCGGCGCGTCAACTTCGGTATGAATGGTTTTCAGAAGTAGCTAGTCAAGAGAAATGCGATGCGATTTTAACGGCGCATCACGCGGATGATAATTTTGAAACGTTTTTGATCAATTTAACGCGGGGGACAGGGCTTGATGGCCTAACGGGAATTCCGGAACAAAACGGCACCATTATTCGGCCTTTATTGCCGTTTTCGAGAGAGGAGCTAGAGGTTTACGCCAATGAGCAAGGTGTTTTATGGCGAAATGATAGCAGCAACGCCTCTCCGAAATATCTCCGAAATAAACTGCGTCATGACATTATCCCGATCTTAAAACAGATAAATCCACAGCTTTTGCAGAATTTCAACAAAACGATTTCGCAGGTGTCGGAAAGTCAGGATATGCTCCGTCATATATTGGAAAATCATAAAAAAGAGATCGTTTCCATTGATCAGAATGTCATAAGCTTGGATATCAATAAGCTGACAGAATGCTCATATCCCAAATTAGTACTTTATCATTTATTGAAGGATTTTGAATTCACTGCATGGGACGATATATATCTCATGCTAGATGCGCAATCAGGTAAACAAGTGTTTTCCAGTTCGCACCGTTTGGTCAAAAATAGGAATCATCTGCTTCTGACGGAAATTCACCACGATATTGAGGAAGTCAATCCTATTTACGAACATCAAAAT
>JBBSOJ010000276.1:0-4245 GCA_038259855.1 Flavobacteriales bacterium | reverse complement strand
TCGTTTCTGATACTTTGAATACAGATAAAATGTATCGTGAATTCCGTTTCAATAAACCAGTGGATTCCGTTGCCCTGCACATTCGTTTAAAAGACACGACGCTTGTAAATCCTGAATTTGCCTTAATGGGCATTGAACTTATGAACGAAAATCCAGGGATTGAATATACCAGTATCGGTGTTAACGGCGGCAGTTTTGACTACTATCAGCGTGCTGAATATTTTGAGAAACAGTTAGCCATTTACAAGCCTGATCTATTTATCATTTCAATCGGAACAAATGATGCCTATATGCCTAAATCCTACTTTAAACCTGAAAAGTTTCGAGATAACTATGAAGCCTTTATTCAAATGATTCAGCGTGTGAATCCAGATTGTGCCATTTTATTGACCGTTCCTAATGATGACTATTACAAACGAAAATACAAAAACCCGAATACCGCAGTACAACAACAAATTATTATGGAATTGGCGCAGAAATATAAGATGGCAGTTTGGGATTTTTACGAAATCATGGGAGGTCTTGGCTCCTCTAATCAATGGTATCAAAAAAAATTGATGCCACGCGACCGTATTCATTTTACGTTTTTAGGATATAGTATCAAAGCTGACTTGTTTATGGATGCACTTATTGATGCGTGGTCTCATAGCACCAACCGTGATAAAGAAGAATTGTTGACACATTATCATACCATGAATGAATAGGCTCTACGACATATTTACCTTTTCTGAAGATTTTCCCCTGATATTTACACAGGCGAATTTTTGGATATTCTTTGCGGTGGCGTATTTTATCTTTGCGCTCTGTTATAAGAAAATAGCACTTCGGAATTCGTATCTTTTTCTTATTTCACTCTTCTTTTATTATAAAACCAGCGGACTTTTTATTGGGATTTTGATCTTCAGTACATTGGTCGATTTCTTTATCGGTAGAACCATCTACAACAGTCAACATCACATTAAACGGTATGTGTTGGTCACTTTGAGTGTTGTTATCAACTTAACAGTCTTATGCTACTTTAAGTACGCCTATTTTTTTACAGATAGTTTTAACACATTATTCCATACCAATTTTGAGGTGATGAATTGGTTGGCGGAATGGGGAAATAGTTGGAATGACCAAAATTATTTCACTGTTGATAAAATCATATTACCCGTTGGGATTTCATTTTACACCTTTCAAACGATTAGTTATAGTGTGGATATTTTCCGGAGGAAATTGAAGCCCTTGAACTCTATACTCGACTTTGGATTTTATGTCAGTTTCTTTCCGCAGTTAGTCGCTGGGCCCATTGTGCGCGCAGAAAGTTTCGTTCCACAAATTTCACAACCCACAGTAATAACAAAATCAGATTTTGATGCAGGGACCTTTATGATTTTAAAAGGCCTCATAAAGAAAATGTTTTTTGCTGATTTTATTGCGATGCACTTTCTTGACCGAGTGTTTGACGCACCCGAAATGTTCTCCGGTTTTGCGAATGTGATGGCGATGATTGGGTATTCTTTACAAATTTATGGTGATTTTTCTGGCTACACTGACATTGCAATTGGCTTGGCGTTGCTCATGGGTTTCAAATTGCCCATTAACTTTAATTCCCCATATAAAGCGACCAATGCTGGCGACTTTTGGAAACGATGGCATATTTCACTCTCCACTTGGCTACGTGATTATCTATACATTCCTCTGGGTGGCAATCGGCAAGGCACGGCAGCATCCTACATCATTTTATGGGTTATTCTTTTTGGGACGTTGTATGCCTTTCAAAATCTCTATTTAACTTTTGGTATTTTAACAGTACTACTGGGTATTTACATCATGTCTTTGTTCAATTCAAATGTCAAGAACCACATCAATACCAATATCAATTTGATGTTAACGATGCTGATTGGAGGTTTATGGCATGGTGCCTCATGGAAGTTCGTCATTTGGGGCGGGCTCAATGGCGCAGGAATCGTTGTCTATAAATATTGGCGAAAAATAAGTCCGTGGGAAGCAAACAACCAATGGTATGCCCGCTGGTGGAAAATTGCCATTACATTGGCGTTCATCACATTTACGCGAATTTACTTTAGAGGTGAAAGTATGGACCATATTTCTCGTTGGTACAATCAAGTGGCCTATCACATGGATTGGCAATACGCATGGGATATTTTAGTGCATTACCAATTGGTGTTTTGGGTCATGTTGATTGGGTATATCACACATTGGTTACCGGAATCCGTCAAAGCCGCAATTGAAGGTTTATATGCGAAAAGTCCTATAGTTGTAAAGATTCTTTTGGCAGCAGGTACTGGTATTTTGTGCTACCAAGCCTTTTCAACCGACTTTCAGCCGTTTATTTATTTTCAGTTTTAAAAAGATGGCTTTTGGCTCTTAGCCTTTGACCTATAGTAAATAGATTTTAGCTCTGAAGGTTCGAACACACCTAACATGTCAATAAGTAAAGCAGTTTTAAAAGGGCCTTGGCCTTTGATTATTAGCATTTAGATCTTAAATCTAGTAATCTAACAAATACAAAGGCACATCAGTCTGACGCGTCTAAAAATCCAACTTGTCTAATATTCTAAAATAATCTCCCTATTTTTACGATATCAAACTTAAATGTCTATGTCTGTAGCTAAAAAAGAATATAAAAGAATCACCGTAAAAACCCTTGTGGATATGAAGTCCAAAGGCGAAAAAATTTCCATGCTAACCGCTTATGATTATACCATGGCGAAAATTGTGGATGGCGCTGGTGTTGATGTCATTTTAGTAGGTGATTCTGCCAGTAATGTGATGGCGGGCCATGAAACGACTTTACCGATTACGCTAGACCAAATGATCTATCATGCGGCGGGTGTTGTAAGAGCTATTGAGCGATCTTTGGTTGTGGTAGATTTGCCCTTTGGAAGCTATCAGAGCGATCCGAAGGAAGCTTTGCGTTCTGCTATAAGAATAATGAAAGAATCAGGTGGCCACGCTGTAAAATTGGAAGGTGGAAAAGAAGTTAAAGAATCTATCAAACGTATTTTGAATGCAGGCATACCTGTCATGGGACATCTTGGTTTGACACCACAATCAATCTACAAATTCGGAACTTACACGGTACGCGCCAAAGAGGAAGAAGAAGCTGAAAAACTAAAAGAAGACGCTATCATGCTCGAAAAGGCAGGTTGTTTTGCCATTGTTTTAGAGAAAATCCCAGCTAAACTAGCGAAAGAAGTGGCAGAAAGTGTCAGCATACCAATCATTGGGATTGGTGCAGGAAACGGTGTTGATGGCCAAGTATTGGTGCTTCACGATATGCTGGGAATGACGTACGAATTCCAACCACGATTTTTACGACGTTACATGAATCTTTATGAAGACATGACCAGTGCGATTTCTAAATATGTTGGCGATGTAAAGGCGGAGGATTTTCCGAATGATGAGGAGCAATATTAAAGAAGACCTTTTAGCTTTTTAGATGTTTTAGACCGCTGCGCTTTTTAGACAATTAGATTTCTAGACTTTTTAAAATATTAGACTTCTAGACTTTACTAATTGTGCCAGAAACTTTTTATTCATCCATCGATTTAAGGAATTGGAGATTTGGAAACGGAGTGGTTTGTTTTGTACTGGCGTTTATAAAACAACTTCGAAATTCCCGGATGTTGAAAAGTTTGGGTTGACGAATCAATTGCGCAGAGCATCTGTATCAATTCCATTCAGAATTGCGGAAGGTTCTTCGAGATATTCAAATAAAGATTTCGCGGGGTTTCAGGAAATCACCCTTGGTTCTTGTTATGAAGTTGAAACCCAATTTTTAATTGCTTCTGCTTTGGGTTTTATAAATACGCAAGAACTTCAATCATTATTAAAGAACTCGACGAAATCACAAAAATGATATCCAGATTTAAGTCCACTCTGAAGTCTAGCTAAAGAATATAACTAATCTAACAATCTAAAATGTCTAAAGATTCCGACAAATCTAATCCCTCTAAAAAATCCAACCCTTCTAACAAGTCTAACCTTCAAGTCCTTTACGAAGACAATCACCTCATAATAATCAACAAGCGCGCTGGTGACATTGTGCAAGGTGATAAAACGGGTGACAAGCCTTTGAGCGATGTTGTGAAATCATTCATCAAAGAGCGCGACAATAAACCTGGTAATGTGTATCTGGGAGTTGTACATCGTTTGGATAGACCAACGACTGGTGTAGTCCTTTTTGCAAAAACAAGTAAAGCCTTGCCGCGACTAAATAAACTCTTTGCTGAAAAG
>JBBSOJ010000275.1:0-4248 GCA_038259855.1 Flavobacteriales bacterium | reverse complement strand
GCCTTCGGATATTTTGCACCTGCATAAAAAATGGCCGTACGTTCTGCACACAAGCCTGACGGATAGGACGCGTTCTCTTGATTGCTACCTGTTACAACTTCATTATTATCTAACATAATCGCTGCACCTACCAAAAATTCAGAATAAGGAGCATACGCATTTAGACGGGCCTTTTTGGCAGCCTCCATCAATGTTTGAATATGGTTTGGTAATTCCTCGAACGCATCAAACACATCTAGGGTGGATTCTATTTTTATAGTTTTCATCTGTCTTTATAGATAGTATAGTTACGAACTATTTGAGCCAAAAAAACTATTGCTTTTTATCAAAACAATAGTCTTCTGTATAGTTAAATCACTTGGAAATTTTAATATTCTTCATACGTATTATCGCCAAAATTGAAAGTCAGCGAGAAACGAAGTGTATTCTCTAATGGACTTTGAATTCTAGATGCTGAAAACAAGTATGAAAGATCAATATTGATGGTGGTGTATTTGAAGCCGGCACCTAATGCGAAAAATTTACGCGCCCCTTTGTCATCTGCCTCGTTAAAATAACCTCCTCTAAAAGCGAAGGAATCTTGATATTTGTATTCAGCACCCAATGCCCAAGTAAATTCTCGTAGTTCTTCGCTGAAACCGCCAGGCGCATCACCAAATGATTGAAAGATTCCTTGAGTGAAGCTGACATCATTGGATTGACCCGCAACAATAGTCGTAGGTTCGTTTTCATTTATATCTGGTGTGCTTGTATCATCAGGTGTTTGTGCACCATCACCATTGGTATCCACATAACCAAAAAGCGGCGGTGTTGGCACCAATAATTTAGTAACTTCCGCTGTAAGACTCAATTTATTGTATTCATCAAATAAGAAGTCAAATCCGCCACCCAATCTTAAGGTTGTTGGCAAGAAGTTTTCTCTACCTGCATCATCATATTTTATGGTAGGTCCTAAATTTTGAATCGAAAAACCTAAACGTGTTCTTCCGTTAAAATTATCATATGCTGTTTCTTCACTCTGATAGTATCCAGAAATATCAACAGCAACAGAACTTGCTGCCTGTGCATTGGCATCAACGGATTGTATTCTTAAATCGGAACGCAAATAACGCAGGCCGACGGCCATGGAAAATTGATCTGCCAATTTCAGGGAATAGGACGCATCCAAGGTTAATTCATTTGGTTTTTCAATCAATGCTTGAGAAAATTCATCCTGTACGATTTCTATTTCCCCCAAACTGAAATATTTAAAACTCACAGCAAAAGCACTACGATCATCCAAGCGATTGAAATAAGTAACATTCCCTAGGAAAATATCATTTACCAATTTGCTCAAATAAGGCGTATAACTAACCCCAATTCCTGATTTTGCAAGCGAAAAAGCATATTTTGATTGATTCCATTGTTGTGAATACGCATCTGCAGAAGTTGCGACACCCATATCGCCCATCGCTGCCGCACGTGCATCCGATGCAATCAATAAAAACGGAACTCCTGTGGTAATGACTGACGATTGATTTGGAAAGACAACGGTTTCTTGTGCTTTAGATGTATTATAAATGGTTAAGGTAAGTAGGGCTAAAATGTAGTTTCTCATAAAATTTCTGTTCTCATTAATGACGTTAGCACATTAATCAATTAAGCAAATATAAATCTTTATTATAGTATTACAAGTTTTTCAATCTTTTCAACCTGCTTATTGAGCTGGTTAGAACGCACTTTCAATTTATAAATGTACACTCCTTTTCCAATTTTATCACCAAAATCATCACGTCCATCCCAAACAATATCTTTTGAAAGTGTACTGTTGGACTTCACGCCTCCCATAGTCTGACCATTCAAGGTGCGGACCAATTTGCCGGATACCGTGAATATCTGTATAGAAACGTCCAAAGGTTCGGAACTATTGTGATTGAACCAAAATTCGGTGTAATTTATAAATGGATTTGGGTAGTTTAATACGTTATTGATCACCAGTTCTTGATCTTTATCATGTACAATAAATTGAATTTCAGACGTTGACGAATTGTTATAAACATCCCACGCCTTGAGGGTCAGTGTATGAAGTCCCGGTTCTAGATCCCTGAAAGGATAGGATACTTTTCCGTTTTGGTAATCATCAACATTGGCTTGGTAGTAATCATTCAAGACGAACGGATTCGTCTCATCACCATCAATGATGGCCGTAATATCATGTCCGATCCCACTGGCTGTATTAATACCGTTACTGTCCTGAATTTTAGCTAATAAGGTCGGTGCTTCATTAGTAATACCACCTGTTACAAAGTTTTCATCGTTCATGAACAGATTAATGACGGGACCGATATTGTCTTCTTCGGCATTCTCATTGATGCCTCCAACTCGTATGTCAAAGCTAGACCCGGTTTGATCTTGTAACGGGTTGTCTGTTTGGGCATAGAAACTAACTTTACCACTACCGACGGGAACACCAATATCCCTTGGTACGACAAATTGGAAGTCAAATATACCATTTGCGACAGTCGCTTGACCTATAAAAATCTTTTCTCCCAAGGTCTCGAAGTTCATGGCGGGCCCATTGCCATCATTCACCAACGTTTGTCTTTCAATTTTTTTATCGAAGACTGTAGCCGTTAGGGTACCATTATAGTTAGTCATAAGAGCTCCTGATGGATCCAACACCTCACCTGATAATTTTACGCGACCCAATGCTTTTAAAATATCATTATCCGGACCTAAAGGCATGTCGTTGATTTTTGTCAGCCTTATATTTGGTTTCGGAATGGCTAATTTCATCGCTGGATCTCCAATAAAGAAAACAACCTGTTTTTGTGTAGAAATCGCCGGATCATTTTTTGTCAATCGCAAAGCTTCTGCCATACTGGGATAATCATCAGACCCATACGCAAAGAGATACTTTTCCATTTCGATGTTAAAGTCGACTCCAACAAATAGAAAGATTTCCCTCGTGGTGGTGATCAATCCTATCGCCCCGCCTTGTTTGTTCCAATAGATAAATTCACCAGCCGTTGGTCTTTGCGGGTTGTCAAATTTTGTGAACTCACACGTTACCGTCACAAAACAATTGAACTTGCAGATGTTGCGTATTTCTTGGGCATCAAGCTTGTCAAAAATAAATTCCGCAGCGAGACCGTCTTCCCCTCCGTGACCGAAATAATTGACCACCAAAGCTCCCACTTCAATCGCGTCCTTTATCGCTTTATTAACTTTCGGATAGCGCTCACCACTGGCTGTTGCTTCTTGTTGAAACGCATCAGAATGTATTTTTATAGTATTGATAAAGGGCTTGTTCTGCGTAACATCATCTCCAATAAAATCGGTGGTCGTTTGAAGTGCCTGCTCGCCTCCTAAATCGGCATCATCGGAGATCACCACGATGTTGTTTCGCCAGCTACCGTAAGATCCTTTTTCGTAGTATAATTGAATCTTATCAACCATATCCTTGGCCCGTTGCGGTGTTTCTGCAATCACTCTTCCTACAGCAACGTCCAATTTATATGGTGATGTTCCTTCTAAATTCCCTTCATTGTCATCCATACAACCATAAAAATCATCAGAAATGTAGGAGGCCGTCAGACTGAAACTGTTATAGCTATACCAAGTAGGTATTACATTCGTGTTGTTAGAGATTCTATTTTTATAGTCGTAAGATGCATCTCCAAAAAGACAGAGATATTTGAGGCGCCTACTATCCGCACTCGCGTTGTTATACACGTATTTGACAAAGTTTCTTATGGCTGCGACATCTTGCTGTCCAGAGCTGAATTCATTATAAATCTGCTGTAAGGCGACTACCTTGACATTCAAACCATATTGATCCCTATTGATTTGCGCCATCCGTTCAGCCTGTGTTAAAAAACCTGGTGAAGCAACAACGATATAATCGATATCTTCAAATTGGCCTTGTGCATTTTCGAAAATAGTGCCTTTAAGATTTTGATTGCTCACGCCCACATTACCGTCGCGCAATGGCTGATAAAAATCAGTATCTGTAACAGCAATATAGTTTCGACGTGTTCCGGCTTGGGTTTTGAAACTGAAATTGGCATTCCTATCGACATTAACGGTATTGATAACGTCATATTTATTGGTTACATCCCATACTTCTGAAATTGGTACTGCATTACTTATGTTATATTGCACAATGCCTGCGGTATTGGCTACTGAATTATTTTTAAATAGAAATTGAGTCCCTTCAAATCGTAGCGCTCGCGTAGCTTCGATGGCCACATAATCTAAATATCCTAT
>JBBSOJ010000274.1:0-4281 GCA_038259855.1 Flavobacteriales bacterium | reverse complement strand
TTTCTGCATGACGAATAAAATAATAGGTAGTGACATGAATAATTTCCCCTTTTTCAATTTGCGAAAAAATCGTGGAAGTAAACAATAATAAAAGCGCAAATAAAAAGATCTGTTTCATAATTGGAAAGTTTGTTAAGTATTTGGAAAGTTTGTTAAGTATTAAAAAGAACGCTTATTGCAAATAATTTTATATCAAAACTGACTCATTGAATACCATTATCATTCCCAAATTAACTAGCGAAATATACTGATTTTAGTGTAAAATAGTATCAAATATGAAAAAGAGTATATAAAATGACTTTTTGTAACAAATCATTTTATATACTCTGAAGTAGTCAATAGAAGAACAAATAGTTCTTGTTTCGAATTAAATCAAACACTATTAGTTAGCACCTTTTAATTCATAACCCTTTAGAATATATCGAACAAGCGTTACTAATCAACAGTTGCTAGTTGATCAGAAAGTATGGCAATGCCAGAGGACGTTCCAATTCTTTCTGCACCGGCATCCAGATATTTTCTAACAGTTTCGTAATCAGATATACCGCCTGAAGCTTTGATCTTTATACAATTTTTTACTGTTTTTTTAATGATTTTCACTGCGGTCAAGGTTGCGCCACTTTTTGAAAACCCTGTTGAGGTCTTTATGTATTCAACCTTTGCATCCAAACAAATCTCGCAGGCCTTGATTATTTCGTTTTTGGAAAGTTCACTTATTTCCAAAATGACTTTTAATGGAATTTTACCGATGGCGTTTTTTACTTCAGAAATATCTTTAAATACGGCTAAAAAATTTCTACTGTTCATAAGCCCGATATTGATGACCATGTCAATTTCATCAGCACCATCGAGAACGGCTTGCCTGGCTTCGGCGACTTTAGCTTCCGTAGATATATTTCCAAGAGGAAAACCTACCACCGAACACACTTTAACCGGTGATTTCGAAACAAGTTGTTTTGCTAAAGCCACATAACAACTGGCAATGCAAACGGCAAAAAAATGATGGTCTTTTGCTTCATTGCATAAGTCAATCACATCACGTTCTGTTGTAGAAGCTTTTAAAGCGGTATGATCTATATAATTGTTGATTTTCATTTTTGTTCTAGGTTAAGATGCGGTAAATCTACGATAAACGGTTTATAATTGGAATAATTCTAATAAATTTTAGATGAATGGTATATAGTTTAAAGCACTATATGTCTAATAAATTTGATTTGAGGGAATTATGATTTTAATATAAAAAGCGATTGATTAGTATTAGTAGAGTTACGTTTGTAACACATAAAAAGACTACTTCAAAGCATTTATAACTTATATTTTATATAAAATTTAACAAACTTGAAGCAGTTTTCATAGAATTGAATCTTGCATTAAATGTCCCTGAAAAAATGATTTGGCTTTTTACTGCTGATGAAGAGTTTAAAATGTGAATGTCATATTGTAATTAATCCATATCTTATTGTTAGGATACTCGACTTTTCAATTTGTCGTAAGATCATACTTAATCAGTGTAATGAGCTAAAATCTTAATACTTTTATTTTTCATCGTCTTCAGTAATTTTAGATTGAGCTAAAACAGCTTCGACCCATACAATGGCATCTTTCAGCCCTTCGAAGATTTTATAGGGCTTATCATAAAAGTTCCGCTCATACTCCGCACTTTTTCGCATAGCCATCTTATTGGTGATTACTGCAATGGCGATAAGATTTGGAATTTGTTCGGTTGCTGAATAAATCAATGGATTAACGGCATATGAATGTGCACGATTAGAGATGTAAACCATGTTTCTGCCGCTAAAAAATTCTTGTACAATGTCATTCAAGAGATCATTATGATGTGGTCCAATAGAGACACCTTCTTTAATTTGATTGATTATAAACTCATCAAATATGAAAACTTCAGTATCATCGAACTCAAGATATTTTATAATGCCCATTGCTATTCTTTATTTGCTTTAAGAAAAGGTACGATAAAATAAGAGATATTTGAAACGCTAATTAAAAGAATGAGCGCAACATTTGTAATATGTTGCGCTCTATCTAAAATAAGTAGACTCAATATTTTGATTATCAGATTTTTGATAAATTCTAAATATCGAACACCATAACACTTTAAATTTAGATTTCTTCAGTCACCAAATTACTTTGGTTTCTAAACACCAATTGGTCATCAAAGGCATCCAATAATATAATACTGTCGGTACTGATCCTGCCGGACAATAGCTCCTTACTTAAAGAATTTAATACATCCTTTTGAATGACCCTTTTTACCGGTCGAGCGCCATATTCAGGATTGTATCCTTTTTTCGCTAAATACTTTACGGCCTCAACAGTCGCATCAAACGTAATGTTTTGTTTAAGCAACAGTTTTGTAAGTCCCTTAATCTGAAGCCCAACAATTTCGATAATATTGTCTTTGGTTAAGGGTGTAAACATGATGATATCATCGATTCTATTTAAAAATTCAGGCCGAACGGTTTGTTTGAGTAACCCTAAAACATCAACCCTGGCCGCTTCAATGGCGGACTCGATATCTTTTGTTGCTTCAAAACGTTGTTGAATAATATCGCTACCCATATTGGAGGTCATAATGATGATCGTATTTTTAAAATCAGCCAAACGACCTTTGTTGTCAGTTAAGTGACCTTCATCCAGTACTTGTAATAAAATGTTGAAGGTATTCGGATGAGCTTTTTCGATTTCATCGAGCAATACAACAGAATATGGTTTTCTTCTAACCGCTTCGGTCAACTGTCCGCCTTCATCATATCCGACATATCCTGGAGGCGCGCCAACCAATCGGCTCACGGCATGGCGTTCTTGATATTCACTCATATCGATACGCGTCATGGCATTTTCATCATCAAAAAGATACTCTGCCAAGGCTTTTGCCAATTCGGTTTTCCCAACGCCTGTAGTTCCAAGGAACAAAAAGGTTCCGATCGGTTTTTTTGCATTTTGTAATCCTGCTCTACTTCTTCTGACGGCATCACTAACGGCTTCAATGGCTTCATCCTGACCTACAACACGTTTGTGAAGTTGATCTTCTAGTTTCAAAAGTTTTTCACGATCACTTTGAAGCATTTTCGTAACGGGAATACCCGTCCATTTAGCTACGACCTCGGCAATATCTTCATACGTAACTTCTTCTTTTATCAGCGAATTTCCGGATTGATTGGCCTGTAAATCTTTTTGCAAATTGTCAAGCAATGCTTGTGCTTCTTTAATTTTACCATAACGGATTTCGGCTACTTTACCATAATCTCCTTCGCGTTCGGCACGTTCCGCTTCCATTTTATAATTTTCGATGTCGGATTTTGCATTTTGAATGTTATCCACAACCTCTTTTTCACTTTTCCATTTGGCATTGATTTCATTTCGCTCTTCTTTGAGATTGGCCAAATCATTTCGGAGATTCTTCAGTTTTGACTCATCTTTCTCGCGTTTTATGGCTTCAATCTCAATCTCCAATTGCATCACTTTTCTATCTAGAACGTCCAATTCTTCTGGTTTGGAGTTGATTTCCATTCGAAGCTTTGATGCCGCCTCATCCATTAAATCGATGGCTTTATCTGGAAGAAATCGATTCGTAATATAACGTTCTGATAATTCTACAGCGCCAATGATCGCCTCATCTTTGATTCGGACCTTATGATGCGTCTCGTATTTTTCTTTAATACCACGTAAGATGGAAATTGCAGATTCGGTATCTGGTTCATTAACCATCACTTTCTGAAAACGACGCTCGAGCGCTTTATCCTTTTCAAAGTATTTTTGATACTCATCTAGAGTAGTTGCTCCAATGGCTCTCAACTCTCCACGTGCCAATGCTGGTTTTAGAATGTTTGCCGCATCCATCGCGCCTTGTCCACCACCTGCGCCAACCAAAGTGTGGATTTCATCAATAAAAAGCACTATGTCGCCTTCGCTGGAAGTCACTTCCTTTATCACGGATTTTAAACGTTCTTCAAATTCACCTTTATATTTAGCTCCAGCAATCAATGCGCCCATGTCTAGGGCGAATATCTGCTTATCTTTTAAATTTTCAGGAATATCACCATCAACGATACGGTGCGCCAATCCTTCTGCAATGGCTGTTTTTCCAGTGCCCGGTTCACCCACCAAGATCGGGTTGTTTTTTGTTCGACGTGACAGAATCTGTAAAATACGACGGATCTCTTCATCACGTCCAATCACAGGATCCAACTTACCGTCTTTTGCTAATTGATTGAGGTTTTTGGCATATTTACTCAATGAGTTATAAGTGTCCTCTTGACTTTG
>JBBSOJ010000273.1:0-4296 GCA_038259855.1 Flavobacteriales bacterium | reverse complement strand
TTATCCCAATTAGTCATCAAATACAGTACATACATTCAAGGGTTTCCCAACTATTTGGGAATTCACGCGGGAGGTATTTTGATTTCGGAACAACCGATTCACTATTATACAGCCACATTTATGCCGCCAAAAGGGTATGCGACCACACAGTTTGATATGCATGTGGCGGAGGATGTTGGACTTTATAAATTCGATATTTTAAGCCAACGGGGCCTTGGGAAAATTAAGGAAGCTACCGAAATTGTTGCCTATAATCACCCAGGCGAACCACCAATAGATATTCATGATATCAAGCGATTTAAGCAAGATGAACGTATCAAGGACTTATTGAGAAACGCCAAAGCCATTGGTTGCTTTTATGTGGAGTCGCCCGCGATGCGTATGTTGATGAAGAAGCTTCGAGTGGATGATTATTTGGGTTTGGTGGCAGCGAGTTCGGTCATTCGCCCCGGTGTTGCCAAAAGTGGGATGATGCGCGAATATATTTTGCGCTATCGGTATCCGGAACGTCGCAATGAAGCACATCCATCACTGCTCAAAATCATGCCAGAAACTTTCGGTGTGATGGTATACCAGGAAGATGTCATTAAAGTAGCACATTATTTTGCGGAATTGGATTTGGGTGAAGCAGATATGATGCGGCGCGGCATGTCGGGAAAATTTCGCTCACGTGAGGAGTTCAATAAAGTGAAGGAAAAATTTTTTGAAAATTGCAAAAAAGCAGGTAAACCAGATGAGCTGGTGGCAGATGTATGGCGACAAACCGAGAGTTTTGCAGGTTATGCCTTTGCAAAAGGACATTCGGCGTCCTATGCTGTGGAAAGCTATCAGAGTCTATTTCTAAAAGCTTATTTCCCTTTGGAATATATGGTAGCGACCATCAATAATTTTGGTGGATTTTACAGCACCGAACTGTACGTCCATGAAGCGAGAATGCATGGAGGTATTATTGAAGCGCCTTGCGTCAACAACAGTTATACCCAGGCCATCATTCATGGAAAAACAATTTATTTGGGATTTATGTTTTTGCAATCTTTCGAATCAAAAATGATTAAAAAAATGGTGGTCGAGCGGAATCAAAACGATGTTTTTGAAAGTTTGGATGATTTTATTGATCGTGTTCCTATGTCCATTGAACAAATCTCGATTTTAATCAAAATTGATGCCTTTCGGTTTACGGGTAACAATAAACGTGAATTGCTTTGGGAAGCTCACTTAAAGATCAGTAAGCATGTGGTGCAAGAGCAGGTGATGACGTTGTTTAGAACGAAGCGCATTCATTATCAAACACCCGAATTGCCAACGACAGCGTTGGAAAACGCTTTTGATGAAGTTGAACTCTTGGGATTTCCGCTTTGCAATCCGTTTTATCTGCTGAATATAGCTTCAAATAATCCGTTGCGAGCTATCCATTTAGAATCTTTGGTAGGAAAAATAGTCACCATCGAAGGCTATTTGATCACCACAAAAAATACCAGGACCTCTAACGGCAAGATGATGCATTTCGGAAATTTTTTGGACAGAGACGGAGATTTTGTGGATACGGTTCATTTTCCGCCGGTGGCAGCACAGTATCCGTTCCGCGGAAAAGGCATTTATAGCATTACGGGCAAAGTGATGATCGAGTTTGATTGTGTAACCATTGAAGTGATGAGTATGGAGTGGTTGGCCGTTATCGAAGATCCTAGATATTCCGAAAACACCAAAAAAGAATTGGCATCATGACTTACCAGCGGTCTATAGTACATATGGATTTGGATACATTTTTTGTGTCCTGCGAACGCTTGATTGATAGTAGACTAAACGGAAAACCCATTCTCATTGGCGGCACAACCGATAGAGGCGTGGTAGCATCTTGCAGTTATGAAGCCCGAAAATTCGGAATCCACTCTGCCATGCCTATGCGTATGGCAAAGCAATTGTGCCCAGAAGCAATCATATTACGGGGCAACTCGGGGACGTATACAAAGTATTCCGAAGATGTTACCAATGTCATCAAAGAGTCCGTGCCGCTCTATGAAAAGTCTTCTATTGACGAATTTTATATCGATTTGACAGGGATGGACAAATTTTTTGGTTGTCATAAATTGGCTTCCGAATTGCGCCAACGCATCATGAGGGAAACAGGCTTGCCGATTTCCTTTGGATTATCGGTCAATAAAACAGTATCTAAAATTGCTACGGGCGAAGCAAAACCAAATAACGAAATACGAGTTTTAAATGGTGCCGAGAAACCGTTTTTGGCGCCTTTGTCTGTTAAAAAAATCCCGATGGTTGGGAGTGTGACGTATAAATCTTTATGCGATTTGGGTATTAAGCAAATAAAAACCGTTCAGGAAATGCCGATGGAACTGATGTATAAAGTGCTTGGTAAAAATGGATTGACGATTTGGAGCAAGGCGAATGGCATCGATAATTCTCCCGTGATTCAATACCACGAACGCAAATCCATATCTACAGAACGGACGTTTGACAAGGATACCATTGATGTTGCCAAATTGAAAGGGATGGTCATTGCGATGGCAGAAAATTTGGCTTATCAATTGCGTCGTGCCAATAAACTGACCGCTTGCGTACTATTTAAAATCCGGTATTCCGATTTTCAAACGTATACGCAGCAAGTTAAGATTCCGTATAGTTCGATGGACCATAATATCATTCCGGTGGTGTTGGATTTATTTGAGAAACTATACAACCGACGCCTTTTGGTACGATTGATCGGTGTAAAATTCAGCCATATTGTTGAAGGAGGCCATCAAGTAAACTTATTTGAGGACGATACCAAATTTTTGCATTTGAGCGATGCGATTGACAGAATGCGAGAACGCTACGGAGATAGAGCGGTCATAAGTGCCGCAGGAATGGAAGCAAAAACCATCAGCCGATGGAATCCGTTTACGGGCGAACCACCGCCGCTTTTGGCGAACCGGAGGTCTTGAGAACAATCCTCTAATTTTTTTTCATAACTCATGGTTGGAATTGGAATTTGGTGCTTTCTTTTTGAGATTTTCCCCGTACCTTTGAATTTACCCAAATATAATACTTATGTTCGACAGCTTTTGGTCTCACGTGCTATACGGCATCAACCATGTTTTGGATATTAATGCTTACGACCACATCCTTTTTTTAATTGTATTGATTGTACCCTATCTTTTTAAAGATTGGATGCGCATTTTGTTGTTGATTACCATGTTCACTTTAGGGCATACGCTTTCATTGGCAATGGCTACTTATGGTATCATCACTGTAGATGGTAAATTGATAGAATTTCTAATTCCCGTGACCATCATGGTGGTAGCTCTTTACAATGTGTTTACAGCTGGAAAAAAAGCACCTACTGAAAAGATTGGTGTTTTATTTTTGTCCACACTTTTCTTTGGATTGATTCATGGACTCGGTTTTGCCAGTCATTTTACAAAGTATCTCGGTAGAGGCGAAAACAAATTGATAAGGATGTTGGAGTTTGCTTTAGGAATAGAGATGGCGCAGATGATCATCGTATTTATCGTGCTGTTTTTAGGATTTTTGTGCCAAACTATTTTTAGATTTTCCAGAAGAGATTGGGTGGTTGTCATTTCTGCAGTTGTGGTGGGTATGATTATCCCCATGTTGATTCGCAGCAGCCTATTTACTTGATGGCCCGCAAGTTTTGGTAAAAATTTAACTCTTGAATATTTAATGTGAACCGCTAACGGCCTATATTCGTGTTGGATTAGCGTGAGGGATGGAAACGGCATCCTTTTTTGTTCCTTCAATTGACTTTGAGCGATAGCGATTCCCCCAAATCATCAAACAAAAAAGATATAGTGGACAGCCCGGTCCGTTACCTTGAGCTTGTCGAAAGGTTAGGACACGCCCCACTAATTAGTTACGAGTAATGTCAAAGAAAAAACAATTACGTTACGATAAAGCTTATTTGAGAATGGCGCAAGAATGGGGAAAGTTATCC
The DNA here is from genome assembly GCA_038259855.1 of Flavobacteriales bacterium. GTDB lineage: Bacteria > Bacteroidota > Bacteroidia > Flavobacteriales > Flavobacteriaceae > JBPOFM01. The sequence goes on along the minus strand of JBBSOJ010000273.1, from coordinate 347 downwards.
CATTGTAAGCGAAAACAGGTTGGGGCGATCATTGTTAAGGATCGGATGATCATTTCCGATGGTTATAATGGCACGCCAACGGGATTTGAAAATTACTGTGAAGATGATGACGGCTACACAAAATGGTATGTCTTGCACGCGGAAGCCAATGCGATTCTAAAGGTGGCATCTTCAACCCAATCTTGCCGAGGTGCGACACTTTACATAACATTGTCACCCTGCAAGGATTGTAGTAAATTAATCCATCAGGCCGGCATTGTGCGTGTGGTCTACATGGAAGGATATAAGGACGATTCAGGCTTACGGTTTTTAGAAAAAGCAGGCATCGATTTAGAATGTATAGCGAG
>JBBSOJ010000272.1:0-4303 GCA_038259855.1 Flavobacteriales bacterium | reverse complement strand
TTGAATGCCCAACAACCATTACCGCACTGCACAATGCTCTTTGGGGTCCCAAAAGCTTGAGTTATCGGCACAGTTTCTTGGACCAAGTACGTGTTCGGATTAAACATTTTGAAGGACATATTGCCACTGGCTGAAGCGCTGACATAGCAAACTAAATTTAACGCTGAATCATAAAGGCCAGGACCACTTACATTGCTAAACTGACCTGCAACGAAGGGCGTAGAAGTGACGTTGACCACTTTTCCATCAGTACCATAAACGTTATTGTTTGCATAAAAAAAGTCAATGCCAAATCCGGTTAAAATATTTTGGCTAACGCTAACTTGAGTCACTCCTCCAGCATTGACGGCCAATCGTCTTAAACCAAATTCAGTAGACTCATTATTGTAACCAAAAAGACTTGTGTTGTCTTTAAATTCTATTTTATTGCTACCTGTATGATCTTGAGTGGTTATTGCTCTCATCACATCATTATCAAAAATAACGACACCTTCGTGCCTTGGTGAAAAACCGATGTTCTTTCGAGACACTGCAATCGTAGACGATTGTCCGGGCATCACTTCGATATCTTCGGCAAAAAATGCGCCTGTAGACGAATCATTTCCTAACGGAAATTGGATATCAGCAGTTTGATTAACGACATTAAATCTTCGAATGGTGCCACTTGAGGCGAAACCAGCGTAAATATACTCGCCGTTATCAGAAATTGCCAATACTGTTGGCTCACTACCAATAAAAACTGTATTCAATAAGACTTGGGTATCAGGGTTTATGATACCAATACTGTTTCCATTTGACCCGTTTGAGCTAGGAATACTGGCAAACAGTCTGTTGGTATTGGCGTCGTAAACCAAATCATTTGTGGTGAGATTTAATGTTGAAATCTGAAACTGTGATTGAGCCATCACAACATTACATAAAAAAGCAAAAAAAAGTAGTTTTTGTTTCATAGATTAGGGGTTAAAGTTTAATTGTTATTGTAAGAATTGTGCGCTAATTTAAACCAAAAAATGACATATTCATTGATTATTTTTCAATCAGAATATGTCATTTATGATGAATTTTAGAAAACTAAAATCCAAAGATTACACTACGACAATTATACGTGCAGTGCTCTATTTTCAGTTGCTGCCAACGCTGCTTCCTTTATAGCTTCTGCAAATGTAGGATGGGCATGAGACATACGGGCAACATCTTCTGCAGAGGCTCTAAATTCCATGGCCACCACAGCTTCCGCAATTAAGTCTGCTGCTCGTGCTCCAATCATATGAAAACCGAGTATTTCGTCCGTTGTCGCGTCTGCAAGGATTTTCACAAATCCATCTAAATCCATAGTGGCTCTACTTTTACCCAAGGCTCGCATTGGGAACTGCCCTGTTTTGTAGTCAACTCCTGCTTCCTTCAATTCTTCTTCAGTTTTACCAACGGATGCTACTTCTGGCCATGTGTAAACGACCCCAGGAATCAAATTATAATCGATATGCGGCTTTTGCCCAGCTAAAGTTTCAGCCACAAAAACGCCTTCCTCTTCTGCTTTATGCGCTAACATAGCACCTTTAACAACATCACCAATGGCATAGATATTCTTAACGTTAGTCTGCAGATGCTCATTGACCTCGATTTGTCCTCTTTCGGTCAACTTTACGCCCGCAGCTTCGGCATTGAGACCATCCGTATATGGTCGACGACCAACGGATACCAAGCAATAATCGCCTTTAAATATGACCTCTTCCCCTTTTTTATTATCTGCTTTTACAATAACCTCATCGCCGTTACGCTCAACAGATGTCACTTTGTGAGATACCTGAATTGAAAATTTCGCTTTTTTGAACACTTTGTTCAACTCCTTCGACAAACCAGAGTCCATCGTCGGAATGATTCTATCCATGTATTCGACTATCGTTACTTCTGCACCCAAACGTCTATAAACTTGCCCTAATTCCAAACCGATCACACCACCACCAATAACGATCATGTGCTTTGGAATTTCCTTTAGCTTTAAAGCTTCGGTAGACGTTATAATACGTTCTTTATCAATGGATATAAATGGTAAACTAGAAGGCTTACTTCCAGTTGCTATAATTACATTTTTCGCTTCAATTTCTTCAGTTTTATCTCCTTCAATCTGTATATGTGTAGCATCCTTAAAACTACCGATACCTTGATACACATCGATCTTGTTCTTCTTCATTAAAAAGTCAATTCCTGCCGTTGTCGTATCCACAACAGATTGCTTACGGGAGATCATTTGCTTTAAATTCACTTTTATCTCGCCAGGAATGTCAATACCATGTTCCTCAAAATGCTTTACCGCATTGTCATAATGATGTGATGAATCTAAAAGAGCTTTGCTAGGGATACAACCTACGTTAAGGCAGGTGCCTCCTAGAGTAGCATATTTTTCAATAATTGCAGTTTTCATTCCTAATTGCGCGCAACGGATTGCCGCTACATAGCCTCCAGGACCAGAACCAATAATGACTACATCGTATGAATTCATAAAATTTGTTTTGAAGTTTGTAAAAATCGAACACAAAAATACAATTTTGATTAACGAAAACGAATTTAAATTACGATTTTCGCTTTGCTTTATAAATCAAAATGACTCGGATCCATCACTTGCTTTTTTACAATATATTGCAATAATATTAAACAGTGATGGCCGTGGTATGCTTCACTTCATTAATAACAAACATGCTGTGAGTGCTGCCGATATGACTGATGGACGTCAATTTCTTTACCATAAATTCCCTGAACGCCTCCATATCTTTTACAATGACCTTGAGAAGATAGTCGTAATCTCCGCTTATATGGTAGCATTCCATCACTTCTGAAAGGTTGGCAACTTCTTTTTCGAACTTAATTACAAATTCCTGGGTGTGTTGCACTAATTTGATATGACAATAGGCCACGAATGTTTTGTCGACTTTACCCTTCCGTACTAGCGCGACATATTTATCGATGACACCATCTCTTTCGAGCTTTTTTATACGCTCATATACCGCAGTGACGGATAAATTCAGTTTTAACGAAAGTGCTTTTGTAGTGGGTTTACTATTCTGTTGAAGTAATGCCAGTAATTTCTTATCGGTTGAATCAAACATAGAATTAATATAATGGTTATAACTTAAATTATCACATAAAGATACTAAAACGCAATAATTATAGAATATTTTTCTATGAATATAATTCTTTATAGTTTTAGAAACTGAATTATAACACTATTGTTGAATATCATTCTAATTTGAAGGACTTTTGAATTCATTTTAAATTCAAATCGATTCTCATGGCATTCAAACCAGCAAATAATATTCAGGATTTACAATACTTCGGCGAATTTGGCGGCGTCAATCCATCAATTTCAGATTCTTCAACCTACACGTTTCTTTCCGCAAAGACCATGTTCGATACGTTTGAAGGCAACGCCGATGGTTGTTATCTTTATTCGAGACATTCCACGCCTTCCAATTTATATCTTGGCGAGGCATTAGCGGCCATGGAAGGAACAGAAACCGCCAACGTTACGGCTTCTGGGATGGGCGCGATTACGCCTGTAATATTACAGCTTTGTGGCAATGGAGATCACGTTGTGAGCAGCAGGACCATTTACGGTGGCACTTATGCATTCTTAAAAAATTTCACTCCAAGAATGGGCATTCAAACCTCATTTGTCGATATCACCAAATTAGATAGTGTAGAAGCTGCCATTACCAAAAACACCAAAATGATTTTTTGCGAAGCCGTGAGCAACCCGCTTTTGGAAGTGGCAGACTTAAAAGCATTATCCAAAATCGCAAAAAAACATAACATACATTTGGTTGTGGATAATACTTTCTCGCCGTTAAGCATCTCTCCCATTCAGTTGGGGGCTGATATCGTAGTACACAGTCTCACAAAATTTATCAATGGTAGTAGCGACACTGTTGGTGGTGTGGTTTGTGGCTCCCAAGAATTTATTAATGAGTTACGTAACGTCAATAATGGTGCCTGTATGCTTCTTGGCGCTACTATGGACAGTCTTCGCGCGGCCTCCATCTTGAAGAATTTGAGAACGTTACACATCCGCATGCAACAGCATAGTAAAAATGGGTTGTTTTTGGCACAAAAATTTGAAGCTGATGGCTTACGGACGGTGTATCCTGGTTTAAAGTCACATCCTTCTCATCAATTATTTAAGCGTATGATGAATCCTCAATATGGCTACGGTGGAATGCTTACCATTGATGTTGGCAGTCTCGATCGCGCAAATGAGTTGATGGAATTAATGCAAAAGCGGAATCTTGGGTACTTGGCAGTCAGTCTA
>JBBSOJ010000271.1:0-4319 GCA_038259855.1 Flavobacteriales bacterium | reverse complement strand
CTTCCATCGGAGGTATAGCGACATTGATAGGGACACCTCCAAATTTAGTACTCGCCGGTGTGGTATTGGATACTTATGATTATGAAATTACATTTCTACAATGGTTCATGTTCGGCTTTCCAATTTCAATTTTACTGTTGTTTATCTGTTGGAAGTATTTAACGTCCTATGCATTCACATTTAAGCAGAAACAATTCCCGGGTGGAAAGCAGGAAATAAAGCGCCTATTAAAATCTCTGGGGAACATTAGCTATGAGGAGAACATGGTGGGCATTGTATTTGGAATTACGGCCTTCTTTTGGATTACACGTTCGTTGTTATTTGATGCCATATTACCACAACTGGATGATACGATTATTGCCATTGTATTTGCAATCGTGCTCTTTTTAATTCCATCTAAAGATAAAAAAGATCAATTGATGAACTGGGAAGATGCCGTAAAATTACCTTGGGGCATTATTTTACTATTTGGTGGCGGTATGGCACTTGCCAACGGTTTTGAAAGCAGCGGCTTGGCACAATGGCTTGGAAATCAAATGACCTCTTTTGCAGGAATGACGACCATTATTTTAGTGCTCTTACTGATTGCTGCCGTCAACTTTCTAACGGAAATCACCTCCAACTTGGCTACAACTGCCATGTTATTGCCTGTCTTGGCTCCTATGGCCATGACCGTTGATGTGCACCCATTTATATTAATGGTTGGCGCAGCGGTGGCAGCCTCTTGTGCGTTTATGTTACCGGTGGCGACACCTCCAAATGCTGTTGTTTTTGGTTCTGGCTATCTGCGCATTCCTGATATGGTGAGTAAGGGCATTGTAATGAATGTCATTTCAATCATCATCCTCACCTTATTTGTATATTTCGTATTGCCGTTGCTTTGGGATATTACAGTGGAAGGGTTTCCGGAAGCATTGAGACTTTGAGCAGGGTTGAGAAGATGCGAATGACGATGAATCACCCTAATTTGAAGCTATTATTGAATTGTCTCTATTTTGGTAATTCTGTGATAAATTCCAAGGCACGGCGCTCGGTATAATACACATTCTTTTTTTCAATGAATCCTACATGCCCTCCAAAAGCAGGCATTTCCAGAAATAAATCGGGATTGTTCTTTGCTGCTTTAACAGGATAACATTCAGCGGATAAAAAGGAATCGTTAAGAGCGTTGATAACCAACGTTGGCACTTTTATATTCGGTAGAAATTGAAGACTGCTACTTTTCTCATAATAATCTGAAGCATCCTCAAATCCGTGTGCCTTCGAGGTGTAGGTATTATCAAAATCATTCAGTGTTTTGATCGATTTTAAGGTTTCTACTGACATTTTATCCGGGAATTTCTGCTGTTTCAATTTGAGACTTTCCAACAAATGCTTTTTAAATCTATCATGAAAAAGATAATTTTTAAAGGCATGCAACTCTTTAGCTGATCCTTTTAAATAGCAAGGAACAGAAATGGCAATGGCCGCTTTCACTTGGGATACAATAGCCTCTCGCTCTCCCAAATATTTCAAGATAACATTCCCTCCGAGGCTGATGCCCTTGAGGTAAATTTCCGAATAGTTTTTATTATTTACGGCGTGCATTATGACGTCGTGAAGATCTTCCGTAGCACCCGAATGGTAAGAATGATAATTTAAATTGGTTTCTCCACTGCAACCTCTAAAATTGACGGATAAGGCATCGATGCCATTACTATTAAAATATTTGGCCGTCCCTGTGATGTAGGGACGTTGCGCATTGCCTTCCAACCCATGGAGCAGAATGATAACTTTATCTGTTTTTTTATCAGCGAAGCTCCAATCTAAATCCAAAAAATCGCCATCAGACAGCGTAATGCGCTCACGCTTTTGCTCGATGCCACGAACGCTTCTGATCAGACCAGAATAGACGGTGGAGACAAATCCGTTTTTGAAATAAAATGGTGGTTTGTAGGTTGATGGAATTACAGGCATTTTAACTTCTAATGTTTGGTATTAAGATTTGAATGAAGATGTGTAACTATTGACCCACTTCCAAGGACGCAAATTTAAAATCTTTTCCGTTAAATAATCCCTTATCGCTCAATTTTAAAGATGGAATGACCAATAGCGCCATAAAGGATAGCGTCATGTACGGAGCGTGCAAGGTGCTTCCCATGGCTTTCGCCATAGCATCCAATTCAGCATAACGCACTCCTACAGTGTGACCGTCGGTATCACTCATAATGCCTGCCACCGGAAGCGGTAATATTTTTTGTTCAGAATCAGAAACCGCACAAATACCGCCTTGTTCCTCTATCAAAAGATTTACCGCTTGGCAAATCGCAGCATCAGAAACACCTACCGCAATGATGTTATGGGAATCGTGCCCTACAGAAGAAGCAATCGCGCCTTCTTTTAAACCTAAATTTTTGATAAATGCAATCGCCGGAGCATCATTATTATAGCGATTGACGACCACAATCTTTAGAATATCCTTTTCCACATTTGAAACCAGCGACCCATCTTCGTGCGTTGCTTCTGCAATGATTTCATTCGTGACCAACTGTCCTTCCAATGCTTCTATGACTCTTATATGGGTTGATTGCGATTCAAATCTAAAATCAGAGTTCCTTTTTTTATTGGTATTGAATTGATTCAAATTCTCAAAACTGACCGGTTGTATCCTTGAAATGCCGTTATTAAACACCAATTCGCCATTGATGTACGTTTGAAGCGTTTTGAAATCGATTAAATCTTCCAAAACAATAACATCAGCAGGATCTCCGACTCTTAACAATCCGACGTCTAATTTATAGTGCTCAACAGGATTGATGCATGCCATTTGAAGCACTTTGAAGATATCCATCCCCTTTTTTACAGCCCTAGCGCATAATTGATTGATGTGATGTAACAACAAATCATCCGGATGCTTATCATCACTACAAAACATCATGGCTTCATAATATTTAGGGATCAAATCCACCAAAGCATCAAAATTTTTGGCAGCACTCCCCTCTCGAATCAACACCTTCATCCCTTTCTGAAGTTTTTCCAAGCCTTCATCGTAGGTAAAGCATTCATGATCGGTCGTAATGCCCGCATTAATATAAGTTGTTAGGTCGTCACCTCGCAGTCCCGGGGCATGTCCATCAATCGGCTTGTTATACCGCTTGGCCCATGTCAATTTTTTCATGACTTCCGCATCATCAAATAAAACGCCTGGGTAATTCATCATTTCCGCTAAATATTTGATGTCTGGATTTTCAAGTAATTTCTTAATGCCTTCTGAATCAATAATAGCTCCAGCAGATTCAAAATCAGTGGCAGGTACACAAGACGGGGCGCCAAAATTAAATTTAAATGGCACCTTTTTACCATTATCAATCATAAACTGAACGCCCTCCACTCCAAGTACATTGGCGATTTCATGTGGATCAGAAACTGTAGCCACAGTCCCATGCGTCACTGCCAAACGAGCAAATTCACTCGGCACCAACATAGAGCTTTCAATATGAATATGAGCATCCACAAAGCCTGGAATAATGTAATTCTCAACATCATGTAGCTGTTCTTCAATGGAACTTATCCTACCATCGGAAATAGTAATTACTCCCTTGAAAATTCGTCTATTCTTAATATCTACTACCTGCCCTTTTAATGTCATTATTATCTAAATTTCAGTGTTATAGATTACTCTATATACACCTTTGATTCACTTTTTATCTAACTTAATTTATGGTCACGAAAAATCATTCGTTTTTCATAATTTCAATTTTTAGAATGCGCTTTGTTTTATCAGTAACCTTAAAACGCTCGTCAGAACGTCGCCCTACAATCCAAACAATTTTTCCTTCCGAACAGAGCAATTTGACTTCTTCCTTATCAATTAAAGACAATTTTTCATCCTTAAAATATTTACTTAATTTCTTGGTACCAGCCATTCCGAATGGATGAAAGGAATCACCTTCGGCCCAATGTCTCAACATCAATGGATACTTCAACGTATCAGCATCTACAAAAATGGTATTTTGATTCGTTTCAAGCACCGACTTCGCTTCATTGAAACATAACAACCCCATAGAAGTCCCCACCTTATTTTGATGTTCGTAAATAGGATTGACTTCCTCAATATCGTGGCGAATTTCCGTCAGAAGCAGATGATTCCTATTTTTGACCAAACGGTGCGAACTCGAAAACACTTGTTTACCTGATTGCGCATCTAGCATGAGATATATATCGTCCCATGCGGTGAATTCAAAATCCTTCAATAAATGATAAAGTACTAATTTGGGATGTGAGCATCGTTTCAGCTTATCGATATCCAAGCTTATGACATTCTGATCAATGGAAACGAT
>JBBSOJ010000270.1:0-4363 GCA_038259855.1 Flavobacteriales bacterium | reverse complement strand
CTTCTGGCAGTGTCAATCTATTATTGGGGTTTCTCAATAGTGAATGTTTGATGATGTCATCACTTCCCGGAATCATTCGCAATGAGGCGGTGTCTGTTACGCCAGCTTGAATACAATTTGCTTTAATTCCGTGTGCTGCAAATTCTAGAGCAATGTTTCGGGTGATGGCTTCCAAGGTGACTTTTGCAGCAGATACAGCAGCGTAATTTTTCCAAGCTTTGGTGTTGCCTTCACTCGTGAAACTGATTATTCTACTGTCTTCAGCGAAAAGACTAGCTTTAAAAAGAGCTTGCGTCCAATCGTATAAACTGATGGCCATGGCATTAATGGTTAAATTAAAATCATCCGTATTTAGAATTGGTTTATCTTCTGAAAGCATTGGTTTTAAGTTCCCTTTTGCGACACTGTGCACCAACGTTCGAATTCTTCCATCTGCTCCAAAAATCGGTTTTAATTCTGAAATGATGTCGTTTCGTTTTTCAGGTTTAAAGGCATCCACATTAAACGATGTAAATTGAATACCTTCTGCTTTAATAATTTCAAATTCAGCTACAATTTCGGCTTCCTGACTTCTGGAATTTCGATGGATGATACAAATATTCATACCATGTTTGGCCAACTTTTTTGCAGTCGCCAAACCCAATCCGCTGGAACCACCCAAAATAAGTGCCCACTGATTTTTATCTTGAAATTCTTTCATCATAGTATTTTATTCGTACTACTTTCTACAATTATAAATGTCAGTTCGAGTGGTTTTTGGGTAATGCAATGAAGCAAAAATTGTATCGAGAACCTGTTTAATGAATGATTCCCTTCAAATTACCATTTCAATAAAATCCGCTGTGCTGAAAAACCTGGGCCAAAACTTAACATTAATCCGACGTCGCCTTTTGGTAGTTGATTGTCCATAAATCGTTCGAGCACGTATAAAACGGTTGCACTACTCATGTTACCATACAATTTAAGAACTTCTTTGGTATCATCAATATTTTTTCCGAGCGAACCGAATAAATCCTCTACAGTTTGTACAATTTTTTTTCCTCCTGGATGAAAAATTAAATGGTCAACATCGTCGATTGTCATCTGGTTACGCTCCAAAAAAGGATGCACAATTTGTGGAAAATGACTGGAAATTGTTTCAGGAACCGCTTTGTCCAAAATCATCTGCAGTCCTGTATTAACGAGTTTAAAACCCATCATGGTTTCTGAATCGTAAAAATGGTACATGGCTTCATCAAGGATTTCTGGTCCTTCTTCATTGTCATAGGACGATAAAATAACACTTGCCGCACCATCGCCGAAGATTGCTGCGCTTACAATATTGGCCATCGAATAATCATCGAGCTGAAACGTAGCGGTTGGAGATTCTATAGCAACAACCGCAGCCCGTTTATTCGGATTTGCTTTTAGAAAATTCTTCGCATAGATAATTCCTGAAACGCCAGCTGCGCAACCCATTTCCGTAACAGGTAGTCGCACAATATCCTGACGCATTTTTAAGCGGTTGATAAGATAGGCATCTACCGAAGGAATCATGATTCCTGTACAACTCACCGTAATGATGTAATCAATATCCGTAGGTTTAAGTTGGGCTTTTTCAAGAGATTTCAACAAAGCTTGTTCGCCCAGCTCAATAACTTCACGAGCATAAATATCATTTTTTTCTTCAAATGAGGTGTTTGTGAACACCTCTTCTGGATTCATTATAGAATAGCGTTTATCCACACCTGCACCTTCAAACAATTTGATGACCTTACGCTGAAAACGCTCTTCTTGTCCAGCCATCCATACATTCAAAAGTGGAATAATGTCTTTAGTCTCTCTTGAATATTTTGGAAGCTGTTTGGCAACTGCCGTTATTTTTACACTCATATTATCGTTTTAGAATCCATTGGTATCGGAAGGCCCATTTCCATTGCAGTTGATAGTCACTTTTGAGTTTTTTTGACAACCCTTCAAGTTCATTCTTTTTGAAGCCTCTCAAAACAGAGGTAAGGCCATCTTCAATAATCATTTTATTTTTTACTGGAATTGTGATCAACTTAAATAAATAATACGCCAATCGATGGCGATGCAGGTCATTGACCACCAAGCCGATTTTGGACGTATTCAATAGATGATCCATCAATTGTAAAAGTTGATCTTCCTTAAAGTGATGTAAAAACAAGGTTGTGATAGCGATATCATATTCCATTGTTTTAAATGCTTCAGAAAATACATCGTAATTGAGAAACCGAATATTGTTATAGTCTTTTGAAAGTGTTGTGGCGTAATCGGTCGCATGTTGATTGGCATCAATCCCAATCAATTCAAATTGATAGCCTTCCTTTTGACCGAGCTTTGCAATATCCCTTAAAATATCGCCTCCGCCGCAACCCAAATCAATGATCTTGATAACTTTATTTTTAGGTTGATCTTTCAAAAGAATCTTAAGCCCATTTAATGTCACTTTATTGCCACCGAGCCACTTGTTGATGGTCGCCAATTTATTCAATGCATCGTGTAGAAGTTCTCCATCTACGGAAAAATCATCCATGATCTCTTCGTCATTTGTGCGATATGTAGTGTCAACTAATAAGCTCATTTAATCTTCATAAGGGTTCCGTGGGTTCGCTTGATGATATGCGGTATTATAAAAGGCATTATTTTAAGCAATTGTATCGATAGGTCTGCCATCCGATTGTTTCTAAAGATCCGCGACACTATGTGCCCCATTTTTAAGCGACTTGCAAAAGCGCTGTTCCAAGCTTTCGTATAATTAGCCTCCAGAACTTCTCTAGTAGCAATTTTTCCGTGAAGATACTCAATAATGAGATCAGAAGCTATTTGTGAGCTTCTAATGGCCATACTCATTCCGTTTCCACAAAGCGGATGAATCATGCCTGCCGAATCGCCACACATCATGATATGGTTTTCAATTGGAGCTTTGCTGTCAAAAGATATTTGACTTATCGTTAAAGGCGTTTCAAAAACAGCTTTTGTGCTTTCAAAAATAGATTTTAAATAGTCGTTTTTGAACACAACTTTTTGCTGAAATTCCTCAATATCCTTATATTTTTTAAACGCTTCAAAATCGGTAATATAGCACAAATTGATGCTGTCATCTTCAACTTTAGACACACCACAATAACCACCTTCAAAATTGTGAAGAGCCACCGTATTTTCAGGAAAATCACCTTTTACGTGTGTTTTCACCGCCAAATAGGGCGATTTGTTTTTGATGAAATGTCGTTCCAATTTGACGTCGAGCGAAGACCGTTTCCCATACGCGCCAATCACAATTTTGGATGTGATATTATCGTTTAATTTGGTTTGTATTTTAAATTTACCATCATAAAATTGAACATCAATTGCGGTATCTTCTAACACTTGAACGCCTATTGCTTTTGCTTTTGTAAAAAGAGCATCGTCTAAACAATAGCGACTGATCCCAAAGCCGCCCATAGGTAGGTCTGAAGTTACTAATTTGTTTTTTGAGGAAGACACTTCGAATTTCGTGATGTTTTTTGCGCCCAATGCAAAGACATCAAGCCCTAAATAGTTTAGATATGGAAGGACTTCATTAGAAATGTATTCCCCACAAACTTTGTGCTTTGGATAGTCGTTTTTTTCGATTAGAAGCACTTGAAAATTATGCATACGAAGATGAATGGCTGCCGACAAACCGGCTAATCCACCACCAATAATAATCACATCGTAATCAGATTGCGTAGGAATCAAAGAAATTTTAGCAATTAATTTTTACTAAAGATACTTGCTTTTAACTTCAGAATAAAATATGAATAGTAGAGATTATATTACATTTAGGATTTTAATGGTTTGCTCTCTAAAAACCACCTCGTTACCAACACCTCTACCCATCAACAACAACCCAATGGGCGTCAGCGGTGAAATTGCAAAAAACTTGTGGCCATTGACCTCAAGTTGCCCAGCGCTTATCGCAATAAAATAATTGGCTTGCTTGGTGAAAATGACACTTCCCAAACCGACAGTTTTTGAAGTAAAATTGGTGTCGATTTTAGAAAGACTTTCCGTCAACTTTTCAACTTCTGCCAATTGATGTCCTGCTTTTTCACGCTCCAGCTGTAGCATGGCTCGGCCTGTTTCGTGTTTGTCGCCTGCGCTACTTTTTGTTTCTGATGTCAAGGATTCTTGAATTTCGTTGATGGTATTTTGAACTGTTTGTCTTCGGTTTTCGACAAAATCTTGACACAATTTGTATAACTGTTGCTTGATTTCCAAATTAGTTGTCTTTGGGTTTGTCATAGTTCAGTTTTCCGCCGTGATAGCCCATTTGCCTTACGGTCCATGCTTTCCGTTTTGCGATGTAGGAAGTCGCCGGATTGGCTCTGTATTTTCTTGG
>JBBSOJ010000269.1:0-4382 GCA_038259855.1 Flavobacteriales bacterium | reverse complement strand
GCTCATATATGACTTGTGATGACACTTGGAGCGTTACCAAAAACATAACCAATAATACAATAGGTTTCATCATAATCATAGAAATTAAAGTCGATGCAATTTAATAATTATTTGTTTCTGTTATAGATAGGAAGCAATAGAAATGATAAACTTCCCATGAGAATGATCATGACGGTTTGTGAAGTCCACATGATCCATCCGAACGCAATACTGGGATTCTTTGGTATATCAAAGACTGAAAATGCCGCTGCAATGGCCAACGGATATACAAATATACCGCCATTGGTGGCTGCGATCGTAAAGCTTCCTGCAATAAAGGCAATCAATAGAGCACCCGTAGACAAACCTTGCAATTCCTCAACAGCCAAGGTCGTAAAATAGAACATACACAAATACATTAACCAGATAAACAACGTATGAAAGATAAAAGCCCACTTATGATTCATTTTAAAGATGCTAAAAATACCCTCGAGCAACCCTTTAAAGAATGATCTGACCTTAACCGCAAATTTTGATTGACTTTTCTTTAAAAACAAAATCAGAATTCCCAAAAACGCGATGCCAATGAGTGCAGCAATAATGAGTTTTTTAGGTTGGAAGGATGCTTCTAAAATACCAAAAATAAAGTCGAATTGAAGGATTAAGGTTATGGCTACAATCATTAATAATACTACAAAGTCGGCGACCCGTTCCGCCACGATGGTTCCAAAAGCTTTTTCAAAAGGAACGCCTTCATAATTGGTAAGCACGGCAGCTCGCAAGACCTCTCCAGAGCGAGGAATCCCATAATTGGCCAAGTAAGTGATAAATATAGCCATGACACTATTTGGGAACTTCACGCTGTAGTTTAAAGGTTCCAATTGGAATTTCCATCGGTAAGCTCTTGATAAATGACTCAATAAACCGCAAAACACCCCAAGCGCTATCCAACCGTATTTCGCCGTTTTAAAATATGGCAGAATCTCATTCACGGGTAGTTTAGAAAACGTATACCATCCGAAAAAGAGAGCCAAGGCCAACGGAATTGAAATCTTTAAGACCTTTTTTGTGGTTGTATTCAAAGCTTTATTTGAGGAGATTGGTAGCTTCATCAGGAAACACCAAGGATGGCTTAAAGGTTTTAGCTTCCTCAAAATCCATAAAAGCATAAGTAATAAGAATCAGGGTGTCACCGACTGCCACTTTACGGGCCGCGGCTCCATTAAGTGTTATTTCCCCACTATTTCGTGGGCCTGGTATCACGTAGGTGTCCAAACGCTCGCCATTGTCATTATTTACAATCTGTACTTTCTCACCCTGTATGATGTTAGCGGCGTTCATGAGATCCTCATCAATGGTAATACTACCAATATAGTTGAGGTCTGCACCAGTACATTTCACTCTGTGAATTTTGGATTTTACTACTTGAATTTGCATAGGGCAAAGATACTTAATTTAGAGCTATATTATCTATGAGTCTTATATCATCAGCGAAGACGGCTATGAAGGCTCTATAGGTTTTGCTATTAATTTTCTTTTTGGTTGTTTTGAGTGTCTCTTCGTCTGCAATAATGAAATATTCCAATGTTAATAAATCATGGTTGGCAAACTGGTTTTCAACCCATTCGATTACCTCATCAGCACTTTTTGTGCCAAATTGTACTTTGGCAGCTTTTAATGTCTTATATATGAAAGGCGCTGCATCTCGATGGGCTGGCTTGAGCCGTTCGTTTCTAGAACTCATTGCTAAACCATCTGCTGCTCTATGAATGTCACAACCGATAATTTCAACGTTAAGATCATTGATGTCCACAAGTTTCTCAATAATTCTCAACTGCTGAAAATCCTTTTTACCAAAATACGCCCTAGTTGGTCGGATGATGGCGAACAATTTATGGATGATGGTACCAACACCATCAAAATGGCCTTTTCTATATTTTCCTTCCATTTCATGTTCCAAGCCTCCAAAATCAAAGGATGTGGAGCTTACCGTGCGGCCATAGACATCGTCAACCGAGGGTGCAAACACAATGATATCATCATTCAAAGTGCGCAATAATTCCACATCACGATCGAGCGTTCTGGGGTATTTTAGCAAATCGTCTGCATTATTGAACTGCGTTGGGTTCACAAACACACTCACAATGACCACATCATTTTGTGCTTGTGCCTGCCTTACAAGAGATAGATGCCCATCGTGCAACGCTCCCATTGTGGGTATAAAACCAACAGTTTTTCTTGACGATTTAAAGGTTGTTATGACAGCCTCCATTTCTTTTGTTTGATGATAGATCTTCATGTTGTAACAAAACATTAACAGCGTGCAAACTTAATATTTTACAGACACTCTGCATAAATTTTCGTAATTTTGCGTGTTTTTTAATTATATTTTTTCGGCGCGGTTTGTGTATGCGTCTAAAATTGTATGCGTTTAAAAAAACGAAAACATAATTAAAAATAGAGAAACATTAAATAGATTTTTATGAAAGATAAGAGAATATTGTACGTGTCTTCCGAGGTAGTACCCTATTTGCCAGAGACAGAAATTTCATCCATGTCCTTCGAGGCGCCACGGATGGTCAACAAGCAAGGCGGACAAATACGAATATTCATGCCAAGATATGGCAACATCAACGAGCGCAGACATCAGCTCCACGAAGTCATTCGTCTTTCAGGGATCAATTTAGTGATCAATGATTTAGACATGCCACTAATTATAAAAGTCGCATCCATTCCCAAAGAACGTATCCAAGTTTATTTTATCGATAATGAAGATTACTTCAAGCGTAAAGCAACACTTACCGATGAAGATGGAAACCTTTTTATAGACAATGACGAAAGAGCCATATTTTTTGCTAAAGGCGTTATTGAAACCGTAAAAAAATTGAATTGGTCACCGGACATCATTCATGTTAATGGTTGGCTCGCCTCATTGTTGCCACTATATCTAAAGGAATATTATAAAAATGAACCTTTATTTAGCGATAGTAAAATTATCACGTCAGTGTACAATCAAAGCTTCGAAGGCACGTTAGATACTAAATTGATTGAAAAAGTGAAATTCGATAATATCGATGAAAACATCATCAAAATTCTTGAAGAACCAACTTATACTAATCTTATGAAGATTGCTATTGATCATTCTGACGCCTTGATCAAAGGATCTAAAGATATTTCCGATGAACTGAATGATTATTTAGCTGCATCCGAAAAACCTGTATTAGATTATTATTCCTTTGAGGAGTTTGCTGACCCGTATACCGAATTCTACAATTCTCAAGCATTAAATTAGATAGTACTATAACAATGAATAAAATAAAATTTGCTTTTAGAAATAGTGTGGTTCTCGCACTACTAATCACATCATTTATAGCATGCGATGAAGATTTTGCGACCGTCGGTTCTGATATTTTAGGTGAAGATAGCTTTAGTTTAAACAGTAATAACGAATACTCTGTCATTGCTTATACCAATCCTTTGGAAGCCGTACAAACTAACGGATATGCCGTTAATTATATCGGTGCCTTTAACGATGAAACGTATGGTTTAACTACAGCCAGTTTTGTCTCTCAAATGGCTTTAGGAACCTATTCTCCCGATTTTGGCACAGGCGTTCAAATTGATTCGGTCGTATTGATAGTACCCTATTTGAGCACCCAAATTAGCACCAACGGTGAAGGTGCATCCACCTATAAGCTGGATTCTGTTTTTGGTGATGGCTTTGTAAAGTTAGAGTTTTTCGAAAATAAATTTTTCCTGAATAACATCAATCCCAGTGAGACTGCAGACGGACCGCTTAAGTACTTTTCAGATGCGAGCACTTCAAATGGAAACATAGACCAAACTCTTTTAGAAGGCGTTCGGATTCCGGCAGTCGATCCTATATCTTTAAACCTTTTTAAACCCAGCAATAAAGAGATTGTTTTGAAAACAGGAGATACTGATACTACCGAGGTCATTTCTCGTTTAGCCCCTGCATTGCGCGTTAAGCTAGAAACAGCGTATTGGTTCGACAAAATTATAAGCATACAACAAAATACAAGTGCGCCTGAATTGATTAACTTTAATAATTTCAACAATTATTTTAGAGGCCTTTACATCAAATCAACGCCAATTTTTAATAATGGGAGTTTAGCACTTCTTAATTTTAATACAGCCAGTTCCAATATTACCATCTACTATAGCAGAGAGGATGAGTCAGAGGATGCAGCGGAAGTTGACCGCGTGTCTGAAACTCTTGTTTTGACATTTGCGGGTAACAGAGCTAATTTTTATAATAATCAATTCAATTTTGAAATACCAGAAGGTAATGCAGCGACTGGTGATGAAAAGTTATATCTTAAAGGTGGTAAAGGTTCCATTGCCGTGTTAGATCTTTTTGAAGGTGGTACCGCTGAAAATGG
>JBBSOJ010000268.1:0-4387 GCA_038259855.1 Flavobacteriales bacterium | reverse complement strand
ATGGTTGCAAGTTTTACAGCGAGCAATCAAATTGGTGAAGCCATGAAAGAAGCTAAACAGAAGAAACTACTTGGTGGGGATAAAAAATCATAAATCTTTCGTTTGACAAGACCTAACATATCGATTTTATTATCAGTTATATCAAATAATGACTATTCTGATACTGAAAGTTATATATCAAACTAATGTCTTTCTGACCATCTAAAGACTACTTATAAAACGCATACGTTCAAGATAAAGTTATCTTTAATGTATGCGTTTTGTAGCGCTATGCTTATTTGTTCTTATATTTTTTGACCATATCTTTTAGACTGTCTCTATACTCTTCAAGCACTTTATTATTCATGTCTGCACTTTCATTGGAACCTTCCGGTAGGGTCATCTCTGTTTCATCCAAATACTTTTGAAGTTCAGGATAATTTTCTTCAATATCGCGCGTGATTTGAGAGATTTCTGTAAGAACGCTTTGTGACATTTTCATGATAGTCTGTTTTAAAGGTTAGTATTCAATGTAAATATCATCATTAATGAAGAAAAAATTTAATGCCATAGCTAAAAAAGTGAACCTAAATGGAAACGATTCCCATTAAGAACATCTTGGCATTACTTAAAGGGATGACGCTCTTCCCATATCTGTTTGGGATTCATGAAGCTGAAAATTTGCTCTAAAAATCTATTCATCCAAGGATTCGTGTGCTTTAGATACACCTTCATTTTGGCTGGGGTCGCCCCTACCGAACTTTTGATTTCCATGGCGGTACGCGCATAGACGATGGTTGAAAATTGGTGGGTAATGGCAAAATTCAACATATCATACAACATATTTAAATACAATTGATTGTAGTACTGATTGGCTTCATCGTATCCCAAAAAATAGGTCTCAAGCGAATTGGTATTCAAAATTAACGTGTAGAAACCAATCAGGGTGTCATCGAGATAATAACCGAATACTCTAAATCGGTCTTCCAACTGTAATTTTAAACTTAAAAAATGGCCTTTTGGGAGTATAAACGTATTGATTCTAGCATTGTCGGAAACATTTTTGTACAATTCGTACAGGCGATCCGATTGTTCTTGGAGGTCTTCGGCATTCAATTCCCGCTTCACAAGGTTTCCAGACTTTTTCCGAGCCGTTTTATAGCGCTGACGGTACTTTGTATTTAAATCAGCGAGATAGTGGTTTATATCATTCCAATGCGGTTTTACTTCCAAAATCATATTTGGTTGCACGACGATTTTATGAAGACCCAAAGACTCTAAAAATTCGCGTTCTTCATGAATGGAATCGTCCATAAAATAATCCTTAAACATCAAGATCCAGATGCGCTTTCGCTCTTCTTTATAAATGAGTGTTTTAAGATCCTCAACCGCGTGCGCTACACCATCCAGAAATTCCGTTTGGGTGATTTTATCTGTTTCAAAATGTATTCCATGCTGGCCCGTATGCATCAGGTTTCCTACAACAAGCATATTGCCTCTAATAAATTTGGAGACGAACTGTTTAAGTTTTTGCTTATAACAGGAATCTTTGTAATTTCTAAAGATATCTTCGAGATATAGTTCAACACGTTGAAGCACTGCAACACCCACAAGCAGATCGCTTTTGAAGATTCCGACATAATACCATGAAATGTTACTTGGTGAAGAAGCCTCCAACGCCTTTAAATAATTGGGTTGTAGGAACATGTCATGATGTGTCAGCTTATCCCATTCGGATGGAAGCTCGTGGCTATTTCTAAAAATGTTGAAGTGTATCAAAAGCAATAAGAAAGACTGAATTCAAGTTTCAAATCTTATAGCGCAAATTTACTAAAATATTAGACCCAACCACAGATAATAGCCCCCATGATGGTTAAGGTAATCACCCAATATCCAGAGTTTACGAAAATGTATTTGGCACTTCTACGTTCAAACAATCCATTTATAGCGGTCATAGGAAACGCAAAAAACAGGCCAGCTATAAGACCATGAAGTGCTCCATGCTTAAAGGTTCTAAAGTTGGCCCCATAATCATCCATAAATAACTGAAAAGATGGTAAGACATTTGTTGCCTCTGGCCCTCCGACCATGCCATAAGCTCCGGTTTGATGAACAACCAATGACATTACGATCACAGTCATGAGTAAGGATAACACCACTGTAAACCCAAGTATCTTTAACACGTTGCCCTTTTTTAATTGAGCTTCCGTAAGTCCCGCAGCATGCATCCAGACTGTTCCAAATACTTTAGGATGGTACCAAATAAAACCTACAAAAAGTGTTGTGAGAGATGCCACAGCAATTGCTAAAAAATTAATTTCCATGCTATCGAAGGTTTTAGTTAGTAGATTAAATGTACAAAAAACCTCGAAAATTAGTATTTCGAGGAGTCTTAACGTTTCAACTACAGATGTTTCAGATTAATTTTGCTTCAGATGCCAACAATTCGTTTGAGTCGTCAAGTGACGCCATTATAAACGTATCAATCGCGTCATTTCTCTTCAAACCTGTTTCCAGTAACACCCGGAGCGTCATAAGCGTTGCTATTCTAGTACCTACTTTTTTGGCAGCCGTATTAAACCACGGTTCCAACTCTTCATAACTGACTTTTTTAGCCAATTCCATAATTTCCGCTTTGGTTTTCAATTGCTTCTCTTCTGGAAGGTTGGTATATTTTTTTCCGAGTTGTTGAATTATGTCAATCGCTTTGCGCTGTGGTTGATTGTTTTTGGGTTTTTGCTCAATGTCGTTCTTCGGTGCTTGTGGTTTTCGCTTTTCCCAAGAATCTCGGAGACCAACAGTTTTATTAAACACCAACAGGTCTGATGTAGAATCAGTATCCACATTAAAATAGCCGATACGCTGAAATTGAAAGCGATCCCCTACTTTGGCGTCCTTTAAGCTAGGCTCTACATAGGCGGTGATCACATTCAATGATTCCGGATTAATGAATTCCATAAAATCCTTTTCAGGGTGAGAATCTGGTGCTTCGTCCTTAAATAATCGATCATACTCTCTTACTTCTGCTTTGAGAGCGTGTTTTATGGACACCCAATGTAGAGTTCCCTTGACTTTCTTTTCTGTATCTTCAGAATAGGTACAATGAATTTCCGTAATGTTTCCTTTATCGTCCTTTACAATACTTTCGCCTTTAATAATGTAGGCGTTTTTTAGTCGTACTTCGCCGCCTAATTGCAATCTGAAAAATTTGTTACTGGCTTGTTCTTTAAAATCTTCTCTTTCAATATACAATTCACGTGAAAAAGGCACTTTTCTAAAACCGGCACTATCGTCTTCCTGATTATTTTCAGCATTTAACCACTCCTCTTTTCCCTCAGGATAATTGGTAACGACCAACTTAACAGGATCTAAAACAGCCATCACACGTGGTGCGGTGTAATTTAAATCTTCACGAATGCAAAATTCCAATAAAGCGACGTCAATGATGTTGTCACGTTTCGCCACACCAACGGTTTCCACAAATTGTCTGATGGCATTTGGCGTATAACCTCGGCGTCGCAAACCAGAAATGGTCGGCATTCTTGGATCATCCCAACCGGAGACAACCTTATCCTCAACCAATTTGAGCAACTTACGTTTGCTCATGATGGTATAACTCAAATTGAGACGCGCAAATTCGCGTTGCTTTGGCCGTAATTTGTCCTCCACTACCACTTGGTCCAAGAACCAGTCGTAAAGCTCTCTATGAGGCTTAAATTCCAATGAGCAGAGACTGTGAGAAATTTGTTCAATGTAATCGCTTTCACCATGCGTCCAATCATACATTGGATAAATGCACCAATCATTGGCTGTTCTGTGATGGTGTTTTTTAAGAACGCGATACATCAACGGGTCACGCATGAGCATATTAACGTGTTGCATATTTATTTTCGCACGCAGCACATGAGATCCTTCCTCACATTCACCATTTTTCATTTTTGCAAATAACTCCAAGTTTTCTTCAACACTTCTGTTTCTATAGGGTCCATCAACTCCAGGTTGGGTTGGGGTGCCTTTTTGCTCTGCCATCGCTTCACTAGATTGTGAATCGACATAGGCTTTCCCTTCCTTTATGAATCGAACCGCCCAATCATACAGCTGCTTAAAATAATCGGACGAGTACACTTCATTTGCCCAGGTGTAACCGAGCCAAGAGATATCATTTTTTATGGCATCAACATATTCCTGTTCCTCTTTAGCAGGATTTGTATCATCAAAACGCAAATTGACTGGAGCATTGTATTTTTCACCAAGACCGAAACTGATTCCTATCGCTTTAGTGTGACCAATGTGCAAATACCCATTTGGCTCTGGAGGAAATCTAAACCGTAACTTTTCTTTTGGAAGTCCATTGACGAGATCTTCTTCAATGATATGCTCAATAAAATTGAGTGATTTTGATTCTTCT
>JBBSOJ010000267.1:0-4388 GCA_038259855.1 Flavobacteriales bacterium | reverse complement strand
CTTCCATAAGCACCAATCGGTACACGCAGAATCATACTGACTGGCCATTTTCCGTTGGATAAGTAACAACTTCTACTCACTTCCGTAAACAACTGATTCAATCCAGGCCAAATATAATCCGCAAATTGTACCTCAACAATCGGTTTTAATCCAACAGCGCTCATCCCAACCGTTGAACCTACAATAAACGCTTCTTGAATTGGTGTATTGAACACTCTATCATCCCCAAATTTCTGCGCCAATGTTGCTGCTTCTCTAAAAACACCTCCCAATCGTCCGCCAACATCTTGTCCGTAGAGCAAACATTCCTTATGCTTCGCCATCAATTCTTCCACTGCGAATAAGGCACAATCGACCATCACGACTTTTTCGGCCCCTTGTGGTGAGCGTTCGCCTTTTTCCTCTGTGATTGATGTTGGAGCGAAATCGTGGGTAAATAAATCCTCTGGTTTTGGGTCTTCAGCTTTGAGAGCTTTTTCAAAATCGGATTGTACGTTTGCTTTTGCGGAGTTTTCTATGTCCTCCACTTCTTTCGAAATGAATCCATTGTCCATCAATTGTTGCTTCAACACAGGATAAGGGTCTCTGGAACGCGCTTCATCCAAATCATCGCGATACCATTCCATCCGAACGCCTGATGTGTGGTGATTCAACAACGGAACTTTAGCGTGAATTAAAAATGGGCGACGTTCTTTTCGAATCGTTTTTATGACTTTTTCAACAGCTTCATAACTTTCCATAAAGTTTGCACCATCTATTGAAATAGCTTCCAATCTATGAAAACCTTTGGCATATTCAAAGGCATTTTGAGCTCTTGTCTCCGCTGCATTAGCTGAAATATCCCAACCGTTATCCTGAACCAAAAAGATAATTGGCATCTGCTTTAACGCCGCCATTTGAAAGGCTTCTGCAATTTCTCCTTCGGTGACGGAGGCGTCGCCTAAACTACAGACCACAAGTGGTAAGTCTTTTAGTGTTTTGTCATCTAAACCTTGTAATTCCTTGTACTGCATTCCCATCGCAGCACCTGTTGCGGGAATTGCTTGCATTCCGGTCGCACTTGATTGATGCGGAATTTTTGGCTTATCAGCATCCTTTAAACTTGGGTGGCAATAATAGGTTCTACCTCCGGAAAATGGGTCGTCTTTTTTCGCCAATAATTGCAACATTAAATCATAAGGTTTCAATCCGAATGACAATAACATCGCGTCATCACGATAATATGGAAACGCATAATCCTGCGGCAACAATTGCATACCTAATGCTATCTGAATGGCTTCATGACCTCGTGAAGTTGCATGCACATATTTGGAAACTTGTTTAAAATTTGCTTCGTACAATTCTGCCATGGCTTTTGCAGTTGCCATGGTTGAAAATCCTTTTTTAAGTATGTCTTTGTTCATTTTTTAGTTTCTCTATGTCAGTTCGAGTGTCACGCTTTTCTGCGTGATGTATCGAGAACCTTTCTTGGATTGCTTCTCGATACAATTCCGATAAAAAAAATCGGAATCACTCGAAGTGACTGAATTTTATTTTTTTCGGGCGTTCGGGCGGGCTTTACGTTACAAGTCCTCGCCACGCCGAAAAAAAACGGCGAAGCTGTGGGCTTTCCACTTCAATCCCTAACGCAAATTTAGCGATGATTAAGAACTCATCAATTAATTTCAAAGTGTTGTTATTAAAATTCTTTACGATCTAGACCTACAAGGTTTTTGAAACCTTGCATGTCAGGCCGGTAATTTAGGTTTGAGACCTTATAGTTTCCTATCAACATCAAACTGCTCAAAATAATCGGCAACACGACGCACAAAACTTCCGCCTAAAAATCCGTCAACAACACGATGGTCAAAGGATAAGGATAGATACATCATACTTCTTATGGCGATTTCATCACCATTTTCGGTCTCAATAACTTCTGGTCTTTTTTTGATAATGCCTAAAGCTAAAATGGCAACTTCTGGCTGGTTGATGATTGGTGTTCCCATCACGCTTCCAAAGGTTCCCACGTTGGAAATCGTAAACGTGCTTCCTTTGATATCATCGCCTCCAAGTTTGTTTTCTCTTGCTTTATTTACCATTTCATTAACCGTTGAAGCCAACGATTTTAAATCTTTTTTATCAGCATTTTTGACCACTGGAACAATTAAGTTACCACTTGGTAAGGCGGTTGCCATTCCGATGTTTATATCTTCTTTGACGATGATGTTGTTGCCATCGACTGATGCGTTGATGTTTGGAAAGTCCTTGACAGCTCTGGCAACTGCTTCTACAAACAATGGTGTAAAGGTTAAGCGTTCGCCATATTTTTCTTCAAAAGCTTTTTTATTGGCATTTCTCCAATTGACCAAGTTTGTTAAATCGGCCTCCACATAGGCTGTGACGTGTGGCGAGGTGTGTTTTGAATACACCATATGGTCAGCAATCATCTGACGCATACGGTCCATTTGGATGATTTTGCCTTTACCTTTATCGAAATTCAGTTGTGGGATGCGATAGACCGTTGGGTCTTGCGCTATAGGTTGAGCAAATTTGTAAGGTCGTCCGTCCTCAATATAGCTGAACACATCACTTTTGCGAAGTCTGCCTTCGTTTCCTGTCGCTGGAATACGCGCCAATTCTTCAAAACTGATGTGGTTTTCTTTGGCTATTTTGATGATTAATGGGGAAAAGAAAGTATTTGAGTTTGACGTTGAAAATGACTGGGAAATTGAAGTTGAACTTGAATTCGAAGATGCTTGGAGTGATTTTGATTCTTTTGTTGTTTTTTCTTTCTTTTGAGACGTCTGGACTGCGCTCGACGCGACGTTATCTTTCTTTATAGATTTTGTTCCTTCTGAAACCTCTAAAATTGCAATGACTTCACCAACAGGAACGACATCTTTTGCTTGGAACATGGTTTTTACCAATGTTCCAGACGCGGGTGCTGGGACTTCGTTATCCACTTTATCAGTGGCGACTTCAAGTATGATGTCGCCTTCTTCAAAGGAATCGCCTTCATTGACAAGCCAGTTGATAATGGTTCCTTCCGTTATTGATTCGCCCATTTTGGGCATTTTTAGGTCAAATTTTGACATTTCTTATTTAATTTTCTTTTACAGTTCGTATCTGCGTTAGCGATTGAACGGTCTGTTTGAGCTCTCCCGACTTTTTCGTCGGGAAGCGAGTAGTGAAAGCGCGACCCTTGTGGTAACGCCCAACTATTTCTGCATAAAATCCTTTAATGTGTCATACATCCCTTCCTGCATTTTCATGTTTTCTGGCACTTCCCGCAATGGTTCTACTTCTTTTAAACTGTCGTGACAATCGGCTGGTAATTGCTGGTATAATTGGGTGCCCTTTGTTTTCCAAGCTATCATGTCCTCTGAAATATCTTTAATCGCTTTTGCAGGATTACCTACGATTAACTTTCGATTTGGAAATTTCTCTTCCGCTTTCACGAAACTCATGGCTCCTACTATACATTCATCGCCAATTTCAGCGTCGTCCATTATAACGGAATTCATTCCAATAAGGCAATTTCTGCCCAAATTTGCGCCATGAATAATTGCGCCATGACCAACGTGCGCACTTTCTTTTAGTATAATCGATTTACCAGGAAACATATGGACTGTGCAATTTTCCTGCACGTTGACGCCGTCTTCCAGAATAATCTGTCCCCAATCGCCTCGGATAGCTGCGCCAGGACCGATGTAACAGTTTTTTCCGATAATCACATTTCCTGTTACGGTGGCCAAAGGATGCACAAAACTACTTTCGTGAACAACTGGCGTATAACCTTTGAAGGCATAAATCATTACTTAAAGTCTTTGAGTTTTTCCTTTGTGAATTCAGAAAGGACCAAACGACCGCTAATTTTCGCGCGTTGGGTTAGTAATTGGTCCCAGTCTTCTGTGCCACGCCAGAACATGGTTTTCATTTCTGACATCGCCTTGGGATTGTATGTTTTTAGATTTTCAGTAAATTCTACGACTGCTTTATCCAAGTCTTCTACCGATTCAAAAACCTTTGTGTACAATCCTTTTTGCATCGCCCATTCTGCCGAATAAAAACTGTTGGCGTCCATTGCAATCTGTGACATGCCGGTCAATCCCAATTTACGCTGAACGGCTGGGCCAACAACGAATGGACCAATACCGATATTAAGCTCACTTAACTTAATTTCGGCGTATTTAGTTGCCATACAATAATCGGTTGCGGAAGCAAGACCTACGCCTCCTCCCACAGTTTTTCCTTGGATACGACCGATGATGAATTTTGGACATTTTCGCATTGCATTAATGACATTGGCAAAACCAGAGAAAAATTCTTTACCGACTTCCTCATTATTGATGGCTACTAATTCTTCAAAACTGGCACCCGCACAAAAGGTTCGGTCACCTCCGCTTTGT
>JBBSOJ010000266.1:0-4400 GCA_038259855.1 Flavobacteriales bacterium | reverse complement strand
CGGAGGAAACGGAACAGGCTATGGATTGAACGGGCGTGGAAAACCAACAAATAGAAAAGTAGTGCCAGATTGTGACGAGGAAGGTCGTGTCGTGGTCGAAATACATGTCAATAGAGATGGAATTGTGACCAAAGCAATCCCTGGCAAAAAAGGTACGACCGGAGATGGCTGCCTATATGAAGCTGCTAGGAAAACAGCAATGACCTATAAATGGCCTTTGGATTCAAAAGCGCCTGCAAATCAAATAGGCTTTGTAAAAATCGATTTTAGCGTTACACAATAAATGACTTATCAAGATACTGTCAACTGGATGTTTCAGCAGTTACCAATGTATCAAAATCAAGGTAAATCTGCTTACAAGGCAAATCTCGACAACACATTAGAGCTTTCCAAATACCTCAATCATCCCGGAAACGATTTTAAAAGTATCCACGTTGCAGGAACGAATGGAAAAGGGTCCACTAGTCATATGTTGGCATCCATTCTGCAAGAAGCAGGCTACAACGTTGGCTTGTATACGTCTCCACACCTAAAGGATTTCAGAGAACGTATCAAAATCAATGGCAAGGAAATCGGCGAAGATTTCGTTATCAATTTTATAGACAATCACAAGCACTTTTTTGAAACTCATTCATTGTCTTTTTTCGAAATGACAGTTGGAATGGCTTTTGAATATTTTTCAAAAGAAACAGTTGAGATCGCTATTATCGAAGTGGGAATGGGGGGTCGATTGGATTCTACAAATATCATAACACCAGAAGTTTCGGTAATTACGAATATTGGATTAGACCACACACAATTTTTGGGAACGACCTTGCAAGCCATAGCTTTTGAAAAAGGAGGTATCATCAAGCCGTCTATTCCGGTGGTTATTGGAGAAACCCAATTGGAAACTGAATTGGTTTTTACAGAATTGGCTAACAATAATAAGTCAAACATATACTTTGCAGATAAAGAAATTTCAGAGGTTTATGAAAGTGATTTAAAAGGAAATTATCAAGAGCATAACATCAAAACTGTACTTCAAACAGTTAAACTTATTCAAGCAAAGGATTTTATAATTTCAGAAAAAAACATATTTGATGGCTTACTTAAAGTTGTTGAAAATACAGGTTTGAAAGGCCGATGGCAAATTTTGCAGGAGCAACCAAAAATAATTTGTGATACTGCTCACAACAGAGAAGGATTGATCTATGTGATGAAGCAACTTAAAAAAGAAACCTTTAAGCATTTACACATGGTTTTCGGTGTTGTGAATGATAAGGATCTCAATTCCATTTTACCACTTTTACCAAAAAAAGCAACCTATTATTTCTGCAAGCCCAACATACCTCGAGGTATGGATGTTGAAGTGCTTCAGCATATCTTTATACAGAATGGGTTTAAAGGTAATATATATTCAAGTGTTTTTGAAGCATTTACTAGCGCAAAAAAACATGCAACAAATATTGATTTGATCTACGTTGGTGGCAGTACGTTTGTCGTTGCAGAAATTATTTGATTTTTTTCAAATATTTCTTTTGCAAAATGAAAAACTAATCTATATTTGCAGTCCGATAACGAAGGGCGATTAGCTCAGCTGGTTCAGAGCACCTCGTTTACACCGAGGGGGTCGGGGGTTCGAACCCCTCATCGCCCACCAAAAAAAAAGTTCATACATTTGTGTGGACTTTTTTTATAAGTAGTTGGTCTATTAACTCAGTTGGTTCAGAGTGTCACGTCGACAACGTGGAAGTCATTGGTTCGAATCCAATATAGACCACATCAAGCGGAATCCCAATGTCTTTGACATTGGGATTTTCGCTTTCGAAAAAAACTGAAGCGTTTCAACATTAAGCTTTCTTCGGGAACAAAAAACTTAAAAGTGATTTTCGTACTTCGGGATTACATTTGCAGAAGTGGTATTTATTTGGAACAACGCAGTTAATCCAATATAGGCCATGACCATTACAATCCTATTGTTCCCACATCGGGATTTTTATCCCAAAAAATCTCAATTTTATTTTTGTTTGAACCTATTTCGTGATGATAGCAAAACCGTTGTAAATACGGGTCTATTAAATGATAAATCTGGAATTAAATTCCATTCAAATCAATAGGATATTTCCATACAATCAATGGTGACTAATTTTAACTGAAACAATGTGTGATTAAAGAACTTCCAAAAGTCGCTCTAAAGCCATTCCCCGTGACCCCTTCAACAACATGAATTTGTTGGTTAGGGGGTGCTGAATCAATTCATTTTTCAAATTTTCAAAGTTCTCAAACTTTTTGATGGTGTCTTTCTGAACATCGGTATTATAAAAGTTTTTTCCTACTAAATAGGTGTCGCCAAGTGTGTTCTTTTCAAGATAGGTAACGATTTGTTGATGCTCGAATGGAGCGCTGTCACCTAACTCAAACATATCTCCTAAAAAGAGCACTTTATCTCGTTGATCAAGTTGTTTAAAGTTTTCCAAAGCCGCGATCATACTCGTTGGATTGGCGTTATAGGCGTCCATGATAATGGTGTTGCTATCTTTTTTTAAAATTTGAGATCTGTTATTGCTTGGAGCATAACTCTCTATCGACGAACTTATAGCCTCGCCACTAATTTTAAAATAAGATCCAATAGCTATGGCAACAGCAATATTGTTGAAGTTGTATTCGCCGGTCAATTGGCTTTTGATAACTCTTCCGTTGTAATTGACGGTTACGTAAGGTTGGGAGTGAAGCATCTCCAATTTGGTATCCGCAGAAGTAGAAGATCCGAATGTAATAAGCTTTTCATAATTTCCAGCTTGCTTTAGTTGTAAGTTATCATTTTGATTGACGAAAATATACCCTTTATGGGATTTTAAATGATCGTATAATTCCGATTTTCCTTTTATAACGCCTTCAAGTCCGCCAAATCCTTCTAGATGCGCCTTACCAAAATTTGTGATAAGTCCATAATTTGGTTTTGCTATCGCTGCCAGAAACTCGATTTCTTTTTGGTGATTCGCACCCATTTCCACAATCGCCATATTCGTATCCTTGCGAATTCTCAAAAGGGTCAAAGGAACCCCTATGTGGTTGTTTAGATTTCCTTGGGTTGCAATAACATTGTATTTTGTGGATAGTACCGCATTGATAAGTTCTTTCGTAGTCGTTTTACCGTTGCTACCCGTGAGAGCGATTATGGGTGTTTCTAATTTGCTACGATGTAAGGTAGAAAGCTTCTGTAGCGTGCTTAAAACATCATCAACGAGGATGCATTGGTCGCCCATGTAGGTGCTATCATCAATGACGCAATATTTCGCACCTGCTTCTAGCGCTTTTAGGGCAAAGGTATTCCCATCAAAGCTTTCTCCTTTCAAGGCAAAAAACAGGCAATCCCTTTCAATCTTTCGAGTGTCTGTACAGACTGTTGAACATTCTATAAAATGGTCGTAAAGCGTTTCTATATCCATAAATTAAATGTAATAAAAAAGTCCCAACACAACCAGCCGGGACTTTAAATATTCTAAAATTAAGTATCTTAATTTCTAGATTTGTTTTTAGTTTCAGATTTTGATCCTACTCTAGACATTGCACATCTAAAGCCGATATAATCCGTAGCCATATCTTGAGGGAAATAGCGACGTTGTGCAGGATCCAACCAATAAGCTCTGTCTTTCCAAGAACCACCTTTATAGACTCTCACATTATCATTAATCAATGACGTTCTATCATTCGATTTATCATATTGTTTTAGGATATTTCCGCTAGAATCTCTTTCAATGTTATTTTGAGGAGAATTGTACATCTTGCTAGTTTCAGATACTTCACCATCATCTTCATTGAAGCTGTTACTGTACTGACGGGACGATCTTTTGTCACCATCTCTAAAGTTACGGTTATCACTTTCGGTGAAATTCGTTCTTTGGTAAGCATCATCTGCGTCAATTGGGACTTGTAAAATTTCGCCAGGTAAATTTCTTGCGATAATTTTACCATTGCTCAACGTATCGTATACGATGTCTGCTGTGGTTACAACTTTGACTGTTCCGTCTTCGTTGATCGCATTTTTAGTATATACGTTTCCACGGTAGTAGTTGAAATCACTGAACTCATCATCAACAATAGGTCTGTAGACATCCGCAACCCATTCTGCAACGTTTCCAGCCATGTCATACAATCCGAAATCATTTGGTTGGTAAGACATCACAGCATTTGTAATATCAGCACCATCATCGGACCAGCCAGCAATTCCGCCGTAATCTCCTTTACCTTGTTTAAAGTTCGCAAGTTGGTCACCTTTTGTTTTTCTGTTTCCAGATCGTGTGTACTGGCCACTCCATGGATATTTTTTACGACCTCTTACGGTGTTATAATTTCTCAACTCACTAAGGCCAAGAGCAGCATATTCCCATTCTGCTTCTGAAGGTAACCGGTATTTT
>JBBSOJ010000265.1:0-4407 GCA_038259855.1 Flavobacteriales bacterium | reverse complement strand
TATGTTTCATATTTATGCGATATCGAGTTTGTTTAGAAATTATATTTATGTTGGAATGAGTTCCAAGCTAGAGGATAGAATAGAAAGACACCAACAAGGCAGAGAGACAACGACAAGAGCGTACAGACCTTTTAAACTGATTTATACGGAACCAGTGGAAACAAGGATTGAGGCAAGAAAAAGAGAAAAATATTGGAAATCAGGGGTTGGCAAAGAACAGCTTCGTGTGATTCGAGATAAAAAATAATTTATATTTACCAAATAATTGCTCAAGTGGCGGAATTGGTAGACGCGCTGGATTCAAAATCCAGTTCTTCGGAGTGCGGGTTCGATTCCCGCCTTGAGTACGTATAAACCCTCAACTATTTAATTATGAATAGCTTGGGGTTTTTTATTATCTTATTTTCATCTTATTTTCTTCCAAATAGACGCCTTATTTTAATTAACGTTTCTATCAAAACTATCATTGTTGACGCGAACTTATTACTTAAATAGTATTTTAGAACTAATAAGACCTTCTGTTGAGCAAGGTTAAATAATTATCACCATTTGTTGATATTGATTTTTTAAATAGCTACGAACTTACTTATGATTATAGATCTTCATGCTCATCGTAAAACTTGGTCATCTCTTCCGCAGAATCAGCAACGTCAAGTCCCTCCGATAATTTTGTGACCCAAGATTCCACCACAATCAGACTGGTTGCATTACAGGCTTGAAGCCCATAAGAATAGGGTCTTAAACCATTGGTGTGTGTAAAGTTGATATTATACAAACCTGTATTTGGTTCGCCGGAATCGTTGACCGTTCTATAGCTCGCATCAATATCAATTCCTGATAATTTTAATTTTTTACGACCGTCGTCAGCATCAACAACCGCTTTTCTCACCGTGTCTTCTATTCCATCGATTTTTGTAGGATCTCTAAAAGCTATTAATGGCGCTCTTAAAATTTTCTGATCAATCAGTCCAGGAAAAGGAAAATCTTCCAGCTCTAGTTTTTTTTCACCGCTACAATTAATAAATAGTTGATAATCGAACTCTTCGGTACTGCCATCTTTTTGTTCAACAGTTACCAATGTGCTGTTTTTATTTGGCGAATCAGCATCCAAATCAACGTAGCCTTTTACTAACTCAATACTTCCAGCATCATATAAAGCCAAGAGGATTTCAGCAGACTGCAGCGGTAAGGCTGCAATCACATTCATCAAAAATCTCATAATCTCGTTGTGAAAAAAAAGATGGTCTTCAGCAGGTAAATATTCAGCATGAAAATTGAGACTGTACATTAAATCATCCAATGTTTCCATCCAATTGATGGGGACATTATTGAGTACAGATTGTTTTGCTAACACCATTTCCTCTTTCATGCCTTCAAAAGAATTGACATACTCATGTTTTTCAGACATCAATTCTACAAGATCAGAAAACGAAAATTCAGAAGTTTGTAATTTTTCGACCACATCTGGCATGCTGTCTTTTTTAAATGCACTCATAAGCGCAGGACGACATAAAGTATCAAAATAGTCATCAATTCTCATGACTCCAGCATCGTCAATTAGCCCTAGAAGTTGCTCACGCGTAAAATGCCTGTATAGTTCTCTGAGAGGTTCCTGTTGTTCGTATTGCAGATGAGGAAGCCAACCTTCGGCGGAATGAAGCACCATTTTAAAATTTGGGGCATTTTTGTCTTTTATGAATTTCAAACCACCTTTAATTGTCTCAAATGTGCCGTGTCGGTGTGAAAGCGTTGTGACTACATCAAAGGCACTCAATGAAGCACCCAAAGTACCTATGGAGAAATTATAGTAGTCACCTTCTTTTGGTACTATTTTTTGAATAGGCCAAGGCGACGCATAGTACCCTCTTTCTTTAGTGTCTTCCTCTTTCCAAACATGGCCATTGGCGATGATCACCGTCGAAAACCGGTACGATTTTTTGTATTTATCCGTAATTTCAAATCTTGAATTTTCAAATTGACGAATGTCCACTATTTCCTTGTCCTCATAAGATGTTACTGAAATACCAGACAGCTTTAGTTGCTCAATGATTGTTTTGAACTGATCTTCAAAAAAACTCCCCAATGCAAGTCGGCTATACACTTCTTTATCATTGATGGGCAATTCGGTGATGTTCAGTTTTTTTAAATCAGAACTAGGTTGCTCGCGCAGCCAATTGCCGAAAGAGTGGTGGAGCACCGGAATTTCCTCTGATGAAATGTTGGCCAGATTATAAATGTCCGTTGTTTGAGGGCTGTAGGGCATGCCTCTACCCGAAATGGATGCCTTCTCAAAAATAGCTATGGTCTTAAGGTAGGGCCTTAAGACGTCGATGTTTTTCCAGATATGATGAAGTAAATAGATAGCCGAAGGGCCACTTCCAATAATGGCGATATGGGATAGATTGGTCATACTTTGTATTCAATTTAAGAATCAATAAGCGATTTTCTACCGTTTATTAATAACAATTCAACATTGATGATGCTTTGATTATTTGAAGTCATCCTCATCATTGTCAGATACAATACTGCTTTGAATTGAATCCTTTAATAAAACAATAGTCGTGATAAAAATAATCGAAAAGTACTGCAGATTTCACATCCTTATTAATGCAATCGATACAAATATGTCTTGCTTTTATTTTTTATGATGATATGGCAACCATCCATTTTAAATGTGAGCATACAGATAGAATGAAACGTTTTATTGGCGCTTTTAATTAGTTAATAGGATAGTGAATTTTAGGTCATATTCACATTCAGACATTGTCGTAAAAATTCGACGCTATCTGCCGATTGTTATTTTTATAAAACGACAACCGATAAAATTCCGTAATAATTCAAACAAGAAAGAGCTATTGAGATTCATTTAATTCATGCATCACTTCACTGAATAATTTAATGCTTTTGATACGATCGTTGTTGTCATAAAATGTAGAGGAAGTAATAATCTCATCAACTTTATGGTCTTTCAGAAAACGTTCGATGCCCTTTTTAACAGTTGTTTTGCTTCCAATAAACGTAAATTTAGTCATTTGCGTTATTTGTGGATGCAATCTAATCTCCTTTAATTCTTCTGTCATATGTGATGGCGCTTCCACATATTCTTGCCGTCCTCCAGTTAAAATGCCCACTAAAAACTTTAAACTTGAGGTATAGAGTCGTTCTGCCTCTTCATCCGTATCGGCAACAAAAACATTGATCACGGCCATGACATAAGGTTGATCTGAAGGATTTTTTGCTTTGAAATTGGTTCTATAAATGTCTAAAGCTTCCTCAAAATGAGTGGTAGAAAAATGGCTTGCAAAAGCATATGGCAACCCTTTTTCTGCCGCTAGATGAGCACTAGTGGGACTTGAGCCTAAAATGTACAGAGGAATTTTAATACCTTCCGCCACCGGTACACGGATTTTATTAGACCTATTGGTCAATGAGAAATAATTTTCAATTTTCTCAATATCACTTGGAAAGGAATGGGCAGATATTGCAGAATTTGGTCTAATCTCCCGCATTGTTTCTTGGTCTGCTCCTGGCGCACGTCCTAAACCTAAATCAATTCGGTCTGGAAACAATGCACCCAAGGTCCCAAATTGCTCTGCTACGATGAGCGGTGAATGGTTTGGAAGCATCACACCACCCGATCCCACTCTCAATGTACGTGTGGCTTGTGCGACATGGCCAATTAGTATCGGGCTGGCACTGCTCATAACGCTTGGCATATTGTGATGTTCAGCGAACCAAAAACGCTTGTAACCGAATTCTTCTGCGCTTTGGGCCAATGCTACTGACTCTGCAAACACCTCTTCTGGGGTGCTGCCTTTTGAGAGCGTAGCCAATTCCAAAATAGAATAAGGTATCGTCTTTATTGTATTCATATATTTAAATGTTTCGATTTATAAATGAAATAAAAATCATAAGTTTTTTACGCTGTCTAGATACTCTTTCAACATGGGTTCATTTAAAGAATAAAAATAATGACGGCCTTCCTTTTCTGCTACAATCAAGTCAGCTTCAATTAATTTCTTAACGTGATGACTGATGGATGGCTGTGAAAGCTTCAGAAATTCCATGATCATGCTACATTCCAATTTGTCGTTATTGGACTGTATCGCCTTCAAAATCTTCAATCGGTTTTCATCACCTAACGCTTTCGATATTTTTTCTACTTTTTTTAAATCCAATGCTTTAAATTTTATAATAGATAGACATATGCAAATGTATCAATATTTAAATCTCTGGCCAAGACATTTGGCAAGCTCACATCGTAGATGTGTTAGATGATAAACGTTAGACGTTTCTTGTTAATCCAACATTCTGTTAAAAATCGGTATACAACTTATTGGTTTTCAATAAATATCACTACAATGTTGGTTGTTCGCTGACTTTATAGTCGATCAACTTTATCTTTTT
>JBBSOJ010000264.1:0-4432 GCA_038259855.1 Flavobacteriales bacterium | reverse complement strand
ATATCCAGCTACATATACATCGTTACCTGAAACATAAACCGAATTAGCGGCCGCATCAACGGATCCATCAGTCAAAGGACTTGCGATCCCATTTTTCCAAATTTTTGCGACTGTATTTGTGCCATTATATTCGTACCCTGCAACATAGACGTCATCACCCGCAATAAATACGCAAGTAGCTTCAGAATAGTTGGTACCATCCGTAAGTGGTGTTCCTACACCGTTTTTCCAAAGGGTTGCTACGGTTCTTAATTCATTATCATCAAATCCTGCGACGTAAACATCTGTAATGATCTCCGCAGTATTGACATCATCAGAATCTTTGTTACAAGCTGTTATACCGATAAGAAGAAATAATAGTGATATGTGTTTTATAAGTATTTTCATAATCAGGGTGTAATTTGATTGATACTTCTGATTTTCCCGACAATGGGCCATGAGCCTCCCAAACTGCCCTCGCGACCACCCCATAAGTAGATTTCACCAGCATAATTTAGGGCGGCATGGTCAAAAAGACCGATTGTGGATGTGAGCGGAGTATATTCAAACCAATTAGTCATGTCCTCGCTATACCATAAATCACCTATCGGAGCCCCATTGATGCCACCTGCGACAAATACCTTTCCTTCATAAACAGTGGCAGTATGAGAATTGCGGGGAGTAAAGACTGTGTTAGTTGCGACCTGTGACCATGACACACCATCACTACTCTTCCAAATCTCATTGAATTTGGTGCTGGTGTGAAAACCTCCCAGAACATAAATCTCGTTATTGAAGACCACAGCTTCAAAATCTTCTCTGGACGAAAATGCGTTGCTTGTTTCCTGTTCCCAGAGCACTCCATCTGCAGAAGACCAAACCTCTGTGGCGCTCAAACCGTCTTTGATGAGATACATTTTATTGTTAAATACAACAGCACTGTGATATGCGGCGGTGACAAATCCTGGCGAATCAGTTGCCAACACCCATGTGTCGCCATCATCAGAATAGTAAACATCCCCTAAAGTGGTATTTGTATTATCTATACCACCAATCAACCACATTTTACCATCAAAAACCGTGAGTGTGTGATTAGAACGTGGCTCAAACTGATCTTCTGTAACTGATTGCCAAGCGATTCCGTTGGAACTCTTCCAAACATCCCAAGATCTGCCAGTATTATTGGTGTTGTAACCTCCTGTTGACCAGATATAACCGTTAAATTCGGCCATGGCATTTTCTGCGAAGTCTCCCATTTGGTCTTGTTGGGTTTGCTCTGTCAGCTCTAAGATGAGCGTATTCATTGGATCAGTAGTTGTTGTGTCGTCATCTTCGTCACAACTGTAAAAGATGGCAATCAATAAAATCATAGAATATCTAATTAATGTTTTCATTTTTTTTTGAATTTAACGTTCATAATAAGTTTGTTTTTGTTCATGATCTTTAATAGATAGACACCTGCTTTAAGATTATTGATGTTGATGTAAATATGATTAGTAGGTGTATTTGGAAGATGTCCTTCTAAATGTTCTCCCCCGTTTTTCATAATGATCACTACTAAAATGAACAATTCAACATGTGTCTGGGTCAAATGTATTAGGAAGAAGAGTGTAAGGTTTGAACTTATGTAACAAAGCCTTGCACATATGTAACATGAGTTTTAAAACTCTGAATATCAGATGTTTTAAATTAAATTATAATTAGAAAATTGGATGTTTTTTCTTCGGAAAGGTTTAAGAATTTGAATATTCTGATGGAGAGACACCGAATTGTGCTTTAAAGCAACGTGTAAAATAAGAGTGATTATTGAAGCCGACAGAATACCCAACTTCAGATATATTAATGCCAGACGTCTTAAGAAGTTCTGCTGCCATCTTAAGTCGTTGGCTGCGAATAAACTCTGTGGTGGAAAGCCCGGTTATGGCTTTTAATTTTCTATGGAGCTGCATCCTGCTGATATTGAGGGCAACTGCAAAGTTTTCTGCGTTAAAATCAGATGCTATCAAATTGTCATCTATAACCGCTTGCAAATTGATCAGAAACCGTTCATCATAAGAACTTATGGCAATATCTTTTGGTGACAAAATAACTTCTTGGCTAAAGCGCTCTTGGAGCTTTCTTTGGTTATCTAGCAGATTGTAAATTTTTGCCTTTAGAATATTGGTGTTAAATGGTTTTGAAATATAGGCATCTGCTCCGGTTTCCAAACCAATAAGCTGGTCTTGCTCACTGGCTTTTGCGGTCAACATTACTATCGGAATATGCGAGGTGACATCATGGGTCTTACAGTCTTTGGTAAGGTCAATACCATTATACTCCGGCATCATAAGGTCTGTAATAATAATATCTGGCACGAGATCCAATGCCTTTTCAAACCCTACTTTCCCATTTTTTGCCGTATGGATTTCAAAATTCCTATTAAATAGTGAGCTGATATAATTTTTAAGATCTTCATTATCTTCAACAATTAACAGCACTGGTTTTTCGGTTTGAGAGCTGTCTCTGAGATCCTCGTCGTCATTAAATTCAATGGCTTCATATTGAATGTCATTATCCTTAAAAGGATTACTTTTAAGTGTTGTTCCCTGTATGATTTGGGCTGCTGTGTAGGACGCTTTATCAACAGGAATGGAAAATAAAAATCGAGTTGACTGCACATCGCTTTCCACCGTAATTCTACCCTTATGAAGTTCAATCAACTCTTTGGTCAAAGCCAGTCCAACTCCGGATCCAACTGCACTTTCATCTGCACGATGAAAACGAATGAACACCAATTCTAAATTTTCTTTTGAAATTTGTGCACCGCTATTCTCAACTTTATAATATAAAGTGTTATCTCGTATTTCCGCAGAAACACTTATGTATGCTTTATTGGGACTGAACTTGAGGGCATTGAAAATGAGATTGGAAAGAACCTTTTCAATCACATCAGTATCAAAAAAATATAACCCTTTAGGAACCATATTAATGAACCTAAATGTTTGTTGCTTTTTTAAGGCTTGATGCTCAAAGGAAGCACAGTTACCTTCTAAAAATAAGGAAAGTTCTTTCTCTACTACCCTTAACTGGTACTGATCAGACTCTAGCTTTGAAAGATCGAGTATTTGATTAATAAGTTCTAATAGTCTATTGGAGTTTTTTTTGGCAATTTTGAGATGTCTCTCTTCACGCGCGCTCAAGTTTTCTTTTTGGAGTTGCTCATCAATAGGTCCGTTTATAAGCGCCAAAGGTGTGCGAAATTCATGAGATATGTTTGTAAAGAAATTAGATTTCGCCACGTCTAAAGCTTCTAGATTTTGTTTTTCCTTTCGCTCATTGTCCAGTTCAAATTTCGTGCTTATCTGTTTTTCTAAATTCAGTTTATAGTTATAATTGACAATGCCCCAGAATATGAATATTTCGATGACAACCGTATTTAAGAAGTAGAATATACTATTATAAATAATGGACAGTATGTTTCCTGCTATTAGTAAAAAACTACCTAAAAGCACGAGGGTGTAAATGATGTTCGGCTTTCGTTTGGTTGCCAAGTAAACAAATAGGATAAAACTTAAAGTTCCAAAAACGTATCGGAACCATTTAAAGGCAGGAATAGTAAAGTTATTGTAGGGATTAGATGTAAGTACAATCACATAGCAGACAATAAACACAAGTATTATCAATAATACGTAAAACGAAAACTTATGGAATTTTGGTCTTATGTTCTTTAGATCTAATATTTCGATAAAAAAATAAAAATAAAAGGCAGAGGCTGAAAAAGTGGCTGTTTTTCGTATGACATGAAAGAGAATGGGATCGAGAGTATTTAAGTGATTGAATATATAAGGGATATTAGGGGCGAAGATGAGCGTTGTAAAACACAGATAAAAACAATAATTCAGAAAGTTTTTATCATTTGTTAGGCAAAAACTGACCAAGAAAAGTAGGCAGGACATCGAGAGCGTGCCAACATAAAATATATAATATTGTGTTAAGGAATGTTCTGCCGTTTTTAAACGTACGACACTCTCATGATTCGTAATCATCAGGTAAGGGTTATTGATGATATTCATGTGTCCTGTTGCCGAAATAGGTCTCTTTACAATGTAGAATGATTTTGAGAAATCTAGAGAATCAACTGGAAAATAATAGCATGAGTTCTCATATGCATCGTAAGTTATTTTTCTTCCCGTATGCTCTAATTGCCCTGTTTTTATTTCCTTATAATATCCTTTATAGGGAGCGTAAATAATGGCTTTATCAGAATGTATTGTAGAAATTAAAAGTTTCGTAGTATGAAGTTGTGGTTCAACTTTGAACTTGTACCAATAAAACCCGCTCTGTGGTGTAATAGCATGTGTTTTATCTTTAAAACTAATTTTTTGAATGTCGTCAAAATTCAATTTTCTGCTTGAGTCCCTATAAATTAAAACATGTTCGGCATTGTAATACAGACTGTCTATTTTTGACAGCT
>JBBSOJ010000263.1:0-4443 GCA_038259855.1 Flavobacteriales bacterium | reverse complement strand
GGAAAGCCGAACATGAACCATTGTAGAAATGTAATTTCATAATCATAAGTATCCAATACCACACCGGC
The DNA here is from genome assembly GCA_038259855.1 of Flavobacteriales bacterium. Classification (GTDB taxonomy): domain Bacteria; phylum Bacteroidota; class Bacteroidia; order Flavobacteriales; family Flavobacteriaceae; genus JBPOFM01. The sequence goes on along the minus strand of JBBSOJ010000263.1, from coordinate 4,375 downwards.
GAGTACTAAATTTGGAGGTGTCCCTATCAATGTCGCTATACCTCCGATGGAAGCACTGTAGGCGATGGCCAACATCAATGCTTTCCCGAACAATTTGTTTTCATCATCTATCGTATCGGGATTATCCTTTAATTGGGTAATGATGGCGATTCCGATGGGTAGCATCATAACAGAGGTCGCGGTATTGCTGATCCACATGGACAAAAAGGCCGTAGCGACCATAAATCCCAAGATAATTTTTTTTACATCAGAACCAATAAAATTGATGATGTTGAGAGCAATACGTCTGTGTAGTTTCCATTTTTCAATGGCAATGGCGATGATAAAGCCACCCATGTACAGAAATACATATTTGTGTCCAAAGGCACTGGTGGTGGTATTTAAATCCAACCCACCCGATAAGGGGAATAACACAATTGGGAGCAAGGCCGTTATAGCGATTGGTATGGCTTCCGTGATCCACCAAACGGCAATCCAGGCAGTAGAGGCCAAGACCGCACGCGCTTGCGGCGACAATCCTTCGGGCTTTAGGAATAAAAAGATCAGAATAAAAAGTAATGGACCTAATAAGAATCCGATTTGTTTTGTTCTATTCATGGAGACAACTTAACGTAACGAATATAGTTAAATTTATAAGGTCATTTAACCCTTTACAGGTTTCTACAAAAAACTTTAGTCTGTCATCTTATTTTTCACAACACAAATAGATATCAACCTAAAAATTAAAGAAGCGTTTAAAGGGTATCTGACGTTGTTTCAATAACCTACTTTTTTATTAAATACAAACTCCATACATTTAGCCAAATAATTGATCATGTTAAAGAAAGTTTTCGGAAGTGCAGTATTCGGAGTTGAGGCCACTACCATTACTGTAGAAGTCAATGTTGACAATGGCGTGGGGTACCATTTGGTAGGGCTTCCTGATAATGCAATTAAAGAAAGTAATTTCAGGATTGCGGCGGCGCTCCAAAATAACGGCTATAAAATTCCCGGTAAGAAAATCATCATCAATATGTCTCCAGCCGATCTGCGAAAAGAAGGCTCGGCTTATGATTTGCCGCTGGCGGTTGGCATTCTGGTCGCTACCGATCAAATAAAGGCAGAACATCTTGATGAGTTTTTAATCATGGGTGAGCTGTCGCTCGATGGAAGCCTACAGCCCATAAGAGGTGCCTTGCCAATTGCCATCAAAGCAAAGGAAGAAGGTTTTAAAAACTTCATTTTGCCTATGCAGAACGCCAAGGAAGCCGCGATAGTGGATGGACTTAATGTCTTTGGAGTTGAAACCATTGATCAGGTTATTAATTATTTTGATAAAGGTGAAGCCTTGGAGCAGACAATTATTGACATTCAGGAAGAGTTTTATAAAAATCTTGATTTCCCGGAATTTGATTTTGCAGATGTGAGAGGTCAGGAAGGAATTAAGCGCTGTATGGAAATAGCCGCTGCCGGCGGACACAATATCATTCTGATTGGTCCTCCGGGAGCAGGCAAAACCATGTTGGCCAAGCGCTTACCGAGTATTTTACCACCAATGACCATTCGCGAGGCGTTGGAAACAACAAAAATTCATTCTGTTGCCGGCCGTGTCAAAGCTGATATGGGATTGATGTCCCAGCGACCATTTCGAAGCCCACATCATACCATATCAAACGTCGCTTTGGTTGGAGGCGGCAGTTACCCTCAACCGGGCGAGATCTCATTATCACATAACGGTGTTCTTTTTCTGGATGAATTACCCGAATTTAAACGTGATGTTCTCGAGGTGATGCGTCAACCTTTGGAGGATAGGGAAGTGACCATTTCGAGAGCAAAATTTACGGTAACCTATCCGAGCAGCTTTATGTTGGTAGCGAGTATGAATCCTAGCCCAAGTGGTTATTTTAACGATCCTAGCGCTCCGGCAACATCGTCACCTCATGAAATGCAGCGCTATCTCAGCAAAATTTCAGGTCCTTTGTTGGATAGGATTGATATTCATATTGAAGTGACTCCGGTACCATTTGAAAAGCTGTCCGATGATAGGAAAGGTGAACCTTCCATTGAAATTCGGAAACGCGTCACAGCGGCAAGAGAACGTCAGACGAGTCGTTTTCAAGAATTTGAGAATGTTCATTACAACGCCCAAATGAACACCAAGCAAATTAGATCCTATTGTGTGCTCGATGAAGCTTCGAAGCAACTGCTCAAAACTGCCATGGAACGTTTAAACCTTTCCGCTAGAGCATACGACCGCATCCTTAAAGTGGCCAGAACCATCGCAGATCTTGAAGGCGTTGCGGAATTGAATGGCTCGCACATCAGCGAGGCGATTCAATATCGAAGCTTGGATAGAGATGGTTGGTTGGGCTAATGAGGCTTCTGAATTCTGAAAGGATCGTGGCTATCTTAAAGGAGAGAAATCATAGCGGATCACAAATATGGGATTGGTCTATGTACAGAAGATAATTCGGTTATAAAAAACAATCTCCATTATATGGTTCGCTTGTAAGTGAATTCAATCTTTTTTAATATATTTAACAACCATTGCCAACCAAAAACCAACATTGTGACTACTATCCTAACCTTATTGATTGGCGCTCTCATCGGAGCTGCCATTATGTATTTTATATCTCGCAAAACGTTTGCTGAAGAAATGCCCAATGCAGTGCCACCGAAAGGTATCATTTCACCAACGCAAGCTAAAACATTGGATACAGCCTTCGATGCTCGCCATGAATTGATCAGCAGTGGGATTGTTGAACGACCCGATAATCGTTCTTCATGGTACGCGTTAAGTGACGTAAGAGCTTATTTGGAGTATGCCGAGAAACAGGCGAAAGACTTACACTACACTATGGATGGCATGCGCTTGTATTTGGGTGCCCACCCTGATAGCTTGGGTATTGTAGGTTATACTACAGTGTTTATGATACCAACAGGCTTTTCAAATGTGTCGCAACATGAAGCCACTGAAAATGACCATTTGCTCAAAAAAGGACATGGGGATATTCCAGGCGCGGATGGTTTGGATATGGGAGGACCAGGAGATCCTCCGAGTGCAAATTATCCACAATAAATTAACTCGATATTGACAGAATTCCTTATAAATTATTACCATCTCATAACTCACTCTGTTGAAATTTTGTCAGCTTTAGTCGGAGTGTTATTCTTAAAAAAATATAGGCATACAACAACCAAATATTTTATTTATTTTTTGGTTTATATAGCAATATCTGATTTCATTGGAGGATATTCTCGCTATATTGATACGCATAGTTTTTTGGATTTTTTAAAAACAACACGTTTTCGATTTAGTCATTGGTGGGCTACAATATTTTGGAATATTGGAAGCGCTATATTTCTATCTTTTTATTATTTTAAAATTCTAAAAAATAAGGCTTTCCAAATAATAATTAAATATTTATGCATCCTATTTATCGTTGCGTCGTCATTGAGTATCATCATAAATTGGGACGTTTTCTTTAATCAATATTCACCCTTTATTACTGTTTTCGGCGCGATTGTGATTCTAACTGGAATTTTTTTCTATTTGATCGAAGTACTGCAAAATGAGAAGATCGTTGAATTTTATAAATCTATAGATTTTATTATTAGTTCGACCTTATTTATATGGCTAATTATCACCACACCATTGGTTTTGTATAATGTTTACTATTCAAAAATGGACTGGAATTTCGTATTTTTAAAATGGCAGATATTCTTATTTGCCAATGTATTTATGTATCTAACTTTTACCTTTGCCATTATATATTGTAAACCAGAACATGACTGATTTTTTATATATTTCAATAATTCAAGACCGCGCCGTAAGTACAGCGGCAGAGCGCTATCTGTTGGTGTACATGATCGGTGTTTTGGTAATTGTGACCACGCTGGTGATAGTGTTTTTTATAGTCTTTCAAAAACGCAAGAATAAGTTGTTAATGGATAAAATAAGACAACAACAAGAATTTGATGAAGAGATTTTAAGAACACAGACCGAAATTCAAGAACAGACTTTAAAACAAATCGGATGGGAACTTCATGATAATGTTGGTCAGCTTTTGGCATATGCGAGCATGCAAATGACACTGCTTTCCGCTAAAGTCGAAGGCGATTTCAAAGAAAGCATCAACAGTACTGCTGATGTTATCAAAGAAAGTTTGAAGGAAGTACGGTCGTTATCCAAATCGCTGAACAATGAAGTGATTTTGAATATCGGTTTTGAACACTCTATAATCAATGAGCTCAATCGTTTAAAACGAATGAAATTCGCCACAGCTGAATTGAGCGTTACAGGCGAAAGAAAAGAACTTTCAAATAAAAAGCATGAAATTGTAATTTTTAGGATTCTTCAGGAATTTTTTTCAAACTCTGTAAAATATTCGGAAGC
>JBBSOJ010000262.1:0-4445 GCA_038259855.1 Flavobacteriales bacterium | reverse complement strand
CACCAAGACCTTGTAATTGTTTTCGGTCTGCCAGAAATCACCACTCACAGCCCCTTCATCCAAAGTGCCATCGGCGTTTACCAACACATGTTTATAGTTATAAAATCCTTGTTTCATCTTAAGCGCGACTTCATAATACCCAGACGTTTCATTATAGCGCAGTTCGTTCTCTTGCTCTAGGGCATAGTTATTATAATTACCATAAACGTAGAGCTTTTGGCCAGCAGTCAGGATAGGATGAATCAATTTAAAATGGTTCAACGTATAATCTGCCTGAATGGCCACGTTGTCAGTATCGATCGCCGTAATTACAAAATTACCGTTGATGTCAGGGTTATAGGTGTACGGCCTGTTGGCTCTGATGCCATTAGCAAATAGATAATTGTAATAAATTTCTTGAAGGTCAATAAATTGAACGCCCACATTCGCCGCCCGCACATCCTTGTTTTCGAAAAACAGATATTCGTTTCCTGCCCAGAAGGTCGTTTCTGAAATGTATTTGTAGGTCAATTCATTACCGAGAACGTATTGAGGCGCCACGTTCTTAATAGCGGTGTTGAGGTTATTATTTTGTATGATCAGAACTTTGACCGTTTCCATCGGATTATTAAAATTAAATCTATTGTTGGCGATCACAATATCCACCGATTGTTTTTTCTCAATAAATTTCACATCCCTTGAGCGTTTGATGGCCACACCCACATTTACAGCCTCTTCATAGACCAGAAATTTCCGGGAAAAAACCATCTGGTCTCGGTCATTCCATATTGAAATAATGTAGTTCCCCGTTTTTAGAATGCCTCGGGTCTGTTGATTGGGAATGGTCAGTGTGTAATGGGAATAAATTTGATAGGTATTAAAGGAGTTTTCATAGTCGAAAATGCGCTGATTGTCAAAACCCTTCAGATATTCGGCTTTTACCAAGCGTGAGGGTGTCCAATCGTAATTGAAATGTTCAATCACATAGTAAAAGTCTTCTTCAGAACCGTTGAGCGCATCAAACTCCAGTCGCAGAGGTTCACCAAGACGTAAAATGGGCAATTGGCTTTCTTGCTGACTGCCTTTAAAGGTGATGGTTTTGATGTAATTTGGTGGATTTGTTTCTTCAATTTGAGAACATACGAGTTGAGGTAGTAAAAAAAGGAGGAAAGCGTATCTTAACATGGGATCGAAATTTAAGGTCCTTTGTAAATATAGTCAAAATTCATGCCTGATGTTCAATCATGTATAAATGATATGGAAAATAGGGTGTTACGATATACGTTAAAAATATCAGAAAATCAACTATTTAGATTGTTTAATATTGAGTATTTTCGCACAAAATTAAAAAGCTAATATCCTAAAATTGAATGATAAGCACCTTTTGACAGTAATAATTTACAGAACAACTAAATTCTTTTACTGCATCATGTTTTTATACGATATTTGTATTCCCTCACTGACATCGTTTTATTTTAAAACTACAACCATCAAATACACGTATGTTGATGAGTTGTACACTAAAAATTATACTTATGAAGAGAAAAATTACTTTTTTAGAATTTGATAGTGGGTTTTTTAAAGGATTTCTTATCCTTTTTTTGATTGGTTTGATGTGCTCAAGTTCATTTGCCCAAATTACTATAACTAATGTGTTTCCGACTAGGGTGACTACTAAAACCACAATTACCGTTATAGGTACTAATTTTACAGCTGGAACAACTATTGTTACAACTGGTAACACTATTGTCTTAACTAATAAAAAATTCATTGATAATACAGAAATGACAATAGATGTAGATCGAACAAGCCTTGGGGCAGGCGGTGATTTGTCTTCAAATCTAATTGTTGGGGGAATAAATACCGGAGTTTTAATACAATATGTCGGTCCTACTTCAAAAACGTTAAGTAGTACTAGCGATAATAATATAACCAATAAAATCACTGAAATTTTTACTACTTTCAATGGTTTTTGGAGATCTTCGCAATCTTGCATAGGGCAACCGACACCTTGTACACCAGTTATTCCTAACGATAGTCATGACTTATTAGGTTTCACTTACGATGGTGTGATTTATTCAACGGGTGTCAACAACGATTTGTTATTGTTAAATCTAACTGTTGCTCAACAAGCGACTGTAAATAATCAAACTTTTAAGGCTTATTCGACTAACGGTGTTGATGGACAAACAAGTGGTTCTAACTTTTTAGCAATGGCAGATTTGATTGATGGTGTAGTAAATGAGGGTACTGTGATTACGTCACCAGAAATATTGGGTACCACTGTGTATAGTAGTATCATTGATGGCGTAAATGGATTGGATTTAGGTACAGGTATTACTAATTTCAATGAGAAAGCGAACGTCCGTTTTTATAGCGGGAATGGTCAAGTTGGTGCTATAGCTGATGCTGTGCCTGATTTGTTGATTACCCAGATCGCTGACCCGGGAAGTGCTGACGTTTATTATTATGCAGATGAGATAGGTAATGTTGTGGGAAGACCTATTAAAATTTTAATTAAAAATAATAGCGGAAATAATACATTGTTATCCAATTGGAGTTTAGATTTATTTCGTTTTGCAAATAACGCAAATTTTGATGTTGCAACCCCATCGGCTAGAGTTTATGGAAGCAATGAGACGCGAGGTTTGAGAATGATAGCTTTTAGGTTAGAGGAGTTCGGTATTAATAGTACAAACATTAGTGAAGTTAATAACATTAATATGATGGCTGGTGGTACAGCTGACATAGCCTTCATAGCCTACAATCGATCGGCTTTTGAAATCAAATCTCCATTAGTGGATAGGGCACCCGTATCTCGTTTTATTTGTAAATTTCCAAGTGAGGCATCCATTATATTCAGTGCTGATGCTCAAATTGATGGTACCCCAAGTATTACCCCTGAAGGAATAGCAAAGGAAACGTTGAAATATCAGTGGTTTCGATACAATGATACCCTAACTGGTCAAATTATTAATGAATATACTGTTCCGACAACAATAACTGTCAGTGCTGTTGGCGCCTATAAATTGAGGATTTACAATGATTTTGGGACGGTGATTTTACCTGTTACATTATCTGAAGGTGGTACGCCCACATTTTGGAATGGCTCCGATTGGACATTACCAATTGCATACGCGGCTGCAGGAATTGATGAATCTGACATTCAGGACGAAGACAGAAGCTTAATTTTTAATACAGCTTATAACGAAGACACAGATTTAGAAGGCTGTGATTGCAAGGTCCCAGCGGGAGTTAATGTGACGATACCTAAGGGGAGGACCATGAAATTATATAGTACAATTACGGTCGACCCTGATTTGATTATTTTTAATGAAGCTACACAATCTAATGTGACGATTGCTGCGGGGACTTTTACTTTAGAAGATAATGCTAGTTTGATTCAGACAAAAATTTTACCTGCCGGGAATGAAAATTCTGGGAATATCAGAGTAGAACGTATAGCTGATTCATTAAAAACAAATGATTATGTGTATTGGTCCTCACCAGTGCAAGGTGGTCTTTTGTCATCCATTTCTGGTAATTCGACTTTTGAATGGGATCCTATATATGTAAGCCCGTATAATACTCCAAATACGGTTGGTAATTGGAGATCGGCATCGGGCGTTATGACCTCTGGTAAAGGGTATATTAAACGAGTCAATCCTAATCCGCTTCCAAACTTTACGGCACCAGCGACTATGATTGGTGTACCAACAAACGGATTGGTTCCAATTCCGGTGAAGCTTACGCCTACATCTGGTTCTTCAGCGATGTTGAATGCAGATAAACATTTCAATCTGATAGGTAATCCTTACCCATCATCAATAAATATTGTAAAATTTTTAAATGCTAATACCTCTGTTTTAGAAGGATCGGTTTATTTATGGACGCATGGCACTACAAGATCATCTTCCAATGCACAATCTTTTTATCAAACATTTGGTCAGACTTATAATCCAGTTGATTACCTAGTAACAAATGGTACAGCCTCAACCGATCCTCTTTTTGATGGAAATATTGCTTCTGGTCAGGGATTTTTTGTAAAAGCTGTATCAAACGGAACTGTCAATTTTTATAATTCCATGAGGTATGATGCAACCGAAACTGCTTATGACAACTCCCAGTTTTTTCGAGGTACTAGCACTGAAGAAGAGTTAATTACAACAGATGCAGATGAAGAAAAACAATTAGTTTGGTTGTCATTGACTAATGAAGATAACGTTGCGACAGTAGCGGTAGTAGGCTATATTGATGGTGCAACCGATGGTGAAGATCTTCTTTATGATGCAGTAGCGTTTGGTAGTAACGACTTTAGTTTGTTTTCGAATGTGTCTGATAAGCGAATGGTGATTCAAGGGCGTACATTGCCATTTGTAGAGACCGATCAAGTAGCTTTAGGATTTGCGGTTCCCTCAAATGGTATCTACAAAATAGGTATTGATCATCTAAAAGGAAGTACTTTT
>JBBSOJ010000261.1:0-4473 GCA_038259855.1 Flavobacteriales bacterium | reverse complement strand
CCGCAAGTTACGAAAGCATTAACACCAGAACAAGCTGCGGATGTTGAAAAATTGCTCGAAAAAATTGAAGAGGATGATGATGTTCAAAATGCTTATCATACAATGGAAGAAAGTTCAGAGGACTAGGTGTTTAGATATATAAGGTATTTTAAAAAGAGAGAACTTGTAGAGTTCTCTCTTTTTTTTGATCATCAACGCACTTTATTCTTGATTAATATGTAAATGATCAACAAAAAATGATCACTAGTGGTTAATAGGTTATAACTATTACAACTTTTTTAGTGTATTTAACAATATCATTTGAGCAGAATTACGATTTTTCTTTCATTTAATTCTTAATTAATTGAGAATATAACCTACCTTCCATCTTTTATTTTAACTTATTTCAGAATCAATGCGTTTAAAACTACTCTCAATTTGTTGTCTCCTTGTAATCTGCTTTAATGTATCCTACTCGCAATCTAGCTATTATAAAAAATTCGACTCTATTATTGGTCAAAGTCAAACCAATCTTTATAACGGTCTAAAATATAATGATAAGTACAGGGCATCTCCGGAAAGTCATAAATTTTACGCTTCGCATCAATCGATTAAATCTGACATTATATATGACGGGCAGCCTTTTTTTGATGTTGAGCTTAAATATGACTTAATTAGTGATCTTGTAGTAATCCAACCTAAAGGAGATAAAAAGTACATTGAGATTCAATTAATTACTGACCAAGTAAAAGAATTCACAATTGGTAAACATCATTTTTATAATCTTTCTAAAAATGAAGATCTAAAGGCAATGGGTTATAGTGGCTTTTTTGATAAATCGTACGAAGGCACTTATTTAAATCTATACATTAAAAGCATCAAAAAGGTAAAAGAACGAATTGTGGGCAATCGCTTAAACTATACATTCGACCAATATGATACCTATTTTTTAGAAGGTAATGGATCTATGTACGAAGTATCTTCAAAAAATGATTTTAGAGATATTTTTCCAGATAAATCTGATAAAATCAATCAATTCTATAAAGATTATAAAGATTTGTCTAAATTAAGTCCTACGGACTTTTACAAACGACTGATTGCCATTTTAGATACTGAATCAATTAAGACTACTGAATAACTACCGATATGTTGAAAAAAATTACATTACTCTTACTTTTCGTTTATTCTTTTCAGTCTTTCGGACAAAGTACGGAAAAAGTATCTCTCGTTGCGAACAACACGCCATTAAAGGACGTGCTGTTAAATTTGGAAACTCAATCTAATATTCGGTTTTTTTACGACCAAGCCTGGCTGGCAAATCAGACTGTGACTGCCTCATATACCAATGAATCGCTTGATGTTGTATTAGGGGCTATTTTAGAGGATACGTCTATCAACTATATTTATTATGATGGTAAAGTGATTCTTACCAATAATAATGTCATTTATAAAAACCTGCCTAAAGATTATTTTGGACCACCAGAAGAGGTTGCCACTCAAACACAGACAGCAAAGGAAGATAATTCAGCCGTATTCATCAACGAATATACCAACAACAGTAACCGGAATAGAGGTATTCAATCTATCGGTAAGCAAGACTTGAATTCTACAAGAACCAATTTCACTGTTTCAGGTTATATTAGGGATGCAAAAACGAATCAGCCCATTCAGAATGTGGCCATCAGTATTTTAGATAAAAATATAAATACCACCACCGATGCCAATGGGTATTACACTATGAGTGTTCCAAAAGGTTTCAATAGTTTTGAGACCACACTTTTTGGCTACAGCAGATCTGTTACAAATGCGGCCGTTTACGGCGATGGGTCTTTGAGTATCAAAATGCAAGAAGGTTCTGAACAGTTGGATGAAGTTGTCATTCAAGCAAAAAAGGATGATGTTGTCAAATCTGCGGTAATGGGATTGACATCCATAGATGTTGCTGCAATAAAAACCATTCCTTTGGTACTGGGAGAGCGAGATTTATTTAAAGTAGCCACCTCGCTTCCAGGTATTACGACTGCTGGGGAAGGTTCTGCAGGATTGAATGTTAGAGGTGGTCGTACGGATCAGAATCTTATCTTATTGGATGATGCCGTCATCTATAATCCGGCGCACTTTTTAGGTTTCTTTTCTGCTATCAATCCATTTACGACAGGTACTGTAGATATTTATAAAGCCAGCATCCCAGCAGAATTTGGGGGACGTTTGTCGTCAGTTTTCGATATCAAAACCAAAGATGGCAATGACAACGAATTTGCTGGTGAAGGTTCCATCGGACCTGTAACTGCCAATCTTGCCTTGGAAGTCCCAGTTGTGGAGGGAAAATCATCTTTGATTACAGGCTTTAGGGCTACATATTCTGACTATATTCTAAAAGCATTGGATGAAGAGGCTTTGAAAAATAGCAATGCTTCGTTCTTTGATGCGAATTTAAAATACAAGCATGAGATTAACGAAAACAATACTGTGCAGGCCTCTATCTATTATAGTAAGGACAAATACCGCATTGTAGGTGATTCTTTATTTAATTATTCCAATAGAGCTGCGTCCCTGAAATGGAATCATAAAATAAATGAAAGAAATTCAGCCGAGTTCACCATTGTAAATAGCCAGTATAAATTTAATATTGATTTTGAAGGTGACACTAATCGTAATTTTGATTTTGGTTTTAAAGTTGATGAAACCCAATTTAAGGCAAACTTTAAACACGATTACAACGCCAAGCATAAGATTGATTATGGCATTAGCAGTAAGCTGTATAACATCGATCCGGGCGAGATTAATCCGAGTGATGAAAATTCAGACGTACAACCTTTGACCATTGATTCGGAGCGTGGCTTGGAATCTGCCATATTCATTACAGACACCTTTGAAGTAAATGAGAAGTTATTGATGAATTTGGGAATTCGTTTTTCAGTGTTTAACGCGTTGGGTGCCTCGATGGAAAACGTATACCAAGAAGGTGGTCCAAGAAATGAATCAACCATCATAGCTGTTGAAGATTACGGTAAAAATGAAGTCATCACAACGTATGGCGGTCCTGAATACAGAATGTCATTGCGCTATTTTTTAAACCCTACCTTATCGATTAAGGGAAGTTATAACAAAACATTACAGTACATACACCTCTTATCAAATAACACCACCGAAGCACCTACAGATACTTGGAAGCTGTCAGATTTGAATATCGGACCCCAAAAAGCACATCAGTTTGCTTTGGGACTTTATAAAAATGTTGACGAAAAGAATTTGGTTATTAGTTTGGAAGCGTATTATAAGATTATGACCGATATTTTAGATTACAAAATTGGATCCCAATTATCACTCAACGAAAATATCGAGCAAGATTTACTGATCGGTGAAGGAAAAGCGTATGGTGTTGAATTCTTGTTACGAAAAACATCAGGGCGTTTGAATGGATGGTTCGGATACACATATTCTAGATCTTTTATAAAATTGGATAGCGATTTGCGAGAGGAAATAGTGAATAATGGCGAATATTTCCCAGCCAACTTTGATAAACCCCATGATTTTTCTGTGGTGGCCAATTACAAATTGACGGAGCGATACAGTATTTCTGCAAACCTTGTCTATCAAACAGGTAGACCTATCACCTACCCAATCGGTAATTTTGTATTTGCTGGTGAAGAACAAGTTTTGTACAGTGACCGTAATGAATTCAGAATTCCAGATTATTACCGATTGGATCTAGGAGTTAATATTGAAGGAAGTCATAAACTTGAAAAATTAGCCCATAGTTTTTGGAATATTTCTGTCTATAATGTTTTGGGAAGAAACAATCCATACTCTGTATTTTTCGTAAATGATGATGGACAGATTCAGGCCTTTCAAACGTCGATATTTGCAATTCCAATTCCTACGATAACCTATAACTTTAAATTTTAGAAATGCGTCGAATTATTTCATATAGTCTTTTGACACTTATATTACTTACAAATATAGGCTGCAGGGATCCTTTTGAAATAGAATCAATAGACTTTCAAGATGCTTTAGTAATTGAGGCGACCATCACCAATGAGCTCAAAAAACACATTGTAAAACTTTCTCGTACCTATGAGTTAAATTTGGGTGACCCTATCTTTGTAGATGATGCCACTGTTTTTGTTGAAGATAGCGCGGGTAATATCACAAATTTTGTATCAACGGGAGAAGGCATTTATGAGTCGGAGGTTGAATTTTCTGCGATTCCTGATACAGACTACCAACTGCTCATAACAACGTCTCAAGGTGAGCGTTACGAATCAAATGCCATACAAATGACGCCAGTTTCGGAGCTCACAAATTTGTACGCAGAGCTCACCACCAACGCAAGCGATGAGGAAGGTATTCAAATATATGTTGATAGCGACAATCAGAATGGAGACGCTAACTATTTTAGATATGAATATGAAGAAACCTACCAGATCATTGCACCAAATTGGTATCCTTATAAGCCCATTTTCACCAATTATGAAGTACTAATTAATACAT
>JBBSOJ010000260.1:0-4521 GCA_038259855.1 Flavobacteriales bacterium | reverse complement strand
GTCTTCTTTCAGACTGTAAAAAATAACACCTTGGTTTACTTGTACGACAAGGCTCAAAAGGGAGCCCACGAGGAAACTTAGTAGAAATACGGCCAGCATCACGATGGTCATCGTTGTCCCTAAAGCTTCTTGAGCATTGCCAGAGTCTTCAATCGTTGTAAAAAGACTTGCCATACCCAATATGTAAGGAATCAATGAAAATAAACCTTGAATGATATAGCTCATTATAAAAAACATCCCGACACTTCCCACAGCAGGCCAGAATTTTGAGACCATCAACGACCAAGCATATCCGAAACTTTCCCAAATACCGCGTTTATTCTCAATATATTCCATGAGCGTCATGTTGTATATTAAGCTAAAGGCACCGATGAGTAGGGGTAAGAGTACAATTCCTATAATTGTAATAAATAGTAAAAAGGCGCCTATGCCCATCAATAGTATCAGCGGTATGCCAATCAAAAAGCCACAGAAGAGAAAGGTCCCTATTTTTGGAGCGTTGGTTTTGTACGCTGCAATTAATTCTGATGTTCCAAAATTTTTACCATCGCGCTCGGCGTATAATTTTAGATATAAGGGGACGTATGAGAATGACATTATCCCTGCAATTAAGGCAAAAACAAAAAATACCATTGCCATAATAACGAAAAGACCAAAATTGTCATTTATATAATTATCAATAATCGTTGGATTGTTTCCAATAATTCCATTAAATAAAACGTTCGTGTAGAATTGTGTAAAAAAGTACATCAGTACCATCATAACGACTAGAAAAAAGCCATTGATGATGAGGTAATGTTTAAAGAAGTGCGTTCCAATCAACTTCAGAAGTGCAAAGGTATCTTGAAAAAACTCACTAAATCCTCGTGATTGGTATAACTGCATAGGTGATTGATTCCTTAATAAAACGCTACTGATGTTAGATGGCAATACGACTTTGTAATTTTTTATTGAGAATGAATGGATATATCAAATAATAATATGAGATTAAACTTAGGGTCACTAGAATAATTCCGACAGAGGCCCAATTAGGCATGGCATTGGAATAGCGCGTCACGTAGCCTTCCAAAAATCCTGCTGCAAAGGTAAAGGGAAAAGTGCTGATCAAAATTTTGACACCATCTTTCATGCCCATTTTAAAAGACGTCATGCGTGAATAGGTTTTGGGGAATAAAATGCTTGCACCCAAAATTAAACCGGCAGCACCTTCAATAACAATCGCAAATATTTCCATAGCACCATGAATCCAGATGCCACGGACGCTTTCCCAAAGGACACCTTCTTTTTGGAAAAAATATTGAAAAGCCCCTAGCATGATACCATTATAAAGCAGCGATAGGCCCGTCCCAAGACCACCAAAAACACCAAGGATGAATGTACGGATGCCGACGTAAAGGTTGTTTAAGGTTATACCAATAAAACTTCCCCAGTTACTACCACTTTTGTAGACAGCAACAGGATCGCCTTTTTCGATGTTTTCCAAGGTCATGTTGACGTATTGGTCACCCAGTATTAATCTCACAAAACTGTCGTCATAAGCAGCAGATAAGGCACCAATGCTTACAAAACTTCCAAAAATAATAAACGCATACAACACATAGCGACGGTACTCAAAAATGATCATTGGTACCTCAATTTTCCAAAAATGAACGAAGCGATTCGTGTCTTCTCGTTTCGTCTTATATATTTTTTGAAATGCTTTTGCAGCGAGGTTGTTTAAGTAAAGAATTGTTTTACTTTTGGGATAATAAGTTTGAGCGTAGGCCAAATCGTTTACCAAATGAATATAAAGGGATGCCAATTCATCAGGGTTTTTGAGATGTTTTCCGAAAATGGCCTGTTCAAAATGAAACCATTTTTCTTTATTTTGTTTGATAAAGGCCACCTCTCTCATAGAATTTCAAAATTAATGGATTATAATGAAATTCAATATTTATAACCATAAATTTTATACTTATAATTGCGTTCGGGAATTCGGAAATCGCATCTCGTAAATGTCAAATTCTCAAAATGACCGAATTACAGATAAATACTACTCAAAACGTCAATATAAGCTTTACGGCGGCCAGCGTTGGTGAACGTATTTTAGCTTATGTGGTCGATTGGATTATCAAGATTGCTTATATCATCGTCACGTATCAAATAACATTTAATCTGTTGCAAGTTGATAAAATGATGGTAGATATGGACCAGTGGTCTCAAATTGCCATATATATTACGTTTTATCTTCCGGTAATTTTCTATACCCTTATTTTTGAAACCTTGCTTGATGGACAAACGCCTGGCAAACGCATTTTGAAAATCAAGGTGGTTAAAATAGATGGCTATCAAGCCTCTTTGGCTGATTTTATCATCCGATGGTTTTTTAGGATTGTCGATTTGAATATGATGTCAGGAGTTGTGGCATTGGTAACGATTGTGACGAGTCCAAAAAATCAACGTTTGGGCGATATGACCGCAGGAACTTCTGTGATTACCTTAAAAAATAAGATCAATATCAGTCATACCATTCTTGAAGAATTGGAGGATACCTATCAGCCATCCTATCCGAACGTTATAAAATTGTCAGATAATGACGTCCGTATTATTAAAGAAACGTTTGTCACGGCCAAAGCATCCCGAGATTATGCCACGCTCATAAAGCTGCGCCAAAAAATAATTGAAGTCGCCGAGATTAAGACGATTATTGACAATGACATACAGTTTATCGAGACCATTTTGAAAGATTATAATTATTACACGCAGAGTATGTGAGCAGCGAATCGGATTTCTTTCATACAATGAATGCGCTAATAATTAAAACCAACAGTTTACAAATGGCTAAAAATTAAATATGAAACTGAACATAATACTTTTAACCACTTTTTTATGTGTCAACATTATTTTTGCACAGACCAAAGACGAAATTTTAGCAGAGGCCTATTTATTATACAATTCTGAAAAGGCATCTTGGCATGGAACTGATATTTTTCTTGAGAAGTTCCCTGAAAAAAGAAATCAAATTGGCGGATATTTCTCCTACTCTGAAGACGACATGCATAATTGTGTGTTTTTTGATCAGGCTGACAACCCAAATATTTTAGCTAAAATCACATTTAAAAGTGATTTCAATGTTAAAGAAGCTAAAATTGATACCACAACTAAAAAGCTAAATGTAAACGAAAAGGATTTGTTTACAATCAGAAAAATTGCTCTAAATGAAATGAATCAAGACACTTTATTTAAGCAGTATGAAAATATGAATTTCAACCCAATTCCTATTATAACGAATAAAGAAAAAAAAGTATTTGTTTTGACCGGACCTCAAGTTTCAGGGATTGTTGTTCTTGGCAATGATTACTTGCTAACTTTCGACAAGAAGAATAAATTAAAGAGTAAAAAGGCTTTACATAAAAATATAATTACAATTGAATATAACGCAGATTCTAAAGATGGTGTGGCAATGCATTCTCACTTAAAATCTACAGGTGCTTTAATTACTTCTACAGATATATGCACCATAATGCTATATGCAAAATATGCAAAATGGAAACAACACATCGTTGTTTCAGAAAAAAATGTATCTCTTTGGGATTGCGAAAAGAACGATTTATTGATAATGACCATGGACGCTTGGGAAAAGATTGCTAAACACCAAGAAAACAAAAACTAGCCAATTAAATAATTCATATTAATAGAGAGAACCAATGTTTTTCCAAGTCATCGACATCCTAGGAACCATCGCCTTTGCCATTTCTGGCGTCTCCGTTGCCATGAACAAACGTATGGATGTTTTTGGATTACTGATTATTGCCTTTGTCACATCCATTGGAGGTGGAACAGTTCGTGATTTGTTGATTGGGCAAACACCAGTGTCTTGGATGACGAACATGACCTACGTCTATGTGATTTTGGCTTCGACGGTTTTCACCATTATTTTTCAGAAAAAAATCAATTATCTGCGGATGTCCTTGTTTCTTTTTGATACGATTGGGATTGGACTATATACCGTTGTGGGTGTTGAAAAAGGATTGAGTGCAGGTTTGCATCCTATTATCTGTATCGCTTTGGGAACCATGACGGCTTGCTTTGGCGGTGTGATTCGAGATATATTATGTAATGAAATTCCTGTGATTTTTAGGAAGGAAGTGTACGCCACGGCTTGTATTGCAGGTGGTATTGTGTATTTCGTTTTAAGAAAATTGCCAATTGATAATAATCTTATTTTTATCATTGCAGGTTCGACCGTCATTACGATTCGATTGATTGCGGTGAAGTTTAAGATTAGTTTGCCCAGTGTTTATCGGAAATAAAAAAAAGCCTATCCTAAATATGTCAATTACAATTTAGAATAGGCTTTCAATCTTTACTTTTCTTTATTTAAAAGTTCTATTGAGGCGCTTTCTCTGTGTTCACAGGAAATCCTCTATCCTTCATCAAAGCTTCAATCTTTGCATCACGACCTCTAAACATTTTATACGCTTCTGCTGGGTCCATGGAATTTCTTGGTGCAAATAGATATTTCACCAATTTGTCAGCGAC
>JBBSOJ010000259.1:0-4537 GCA_038259855.1 Flavobacteriales bacterium | reverse complement strand
ATGACGGTATCGTAATACTGTTTGGGATTGGGTTGAGATCGCAGCATTGCTTCCTCATTTCTGTATGTTATGCTCGCTGGACCCGTTAATCCTGGTTTCACTTCTAATAAAACACGATCCGCACCAGTCAGTAAATCGGCATACCCAGCCACATCGGGCCTTGGCCCCACAAAACTCATCTGTCCTACTAGGATATTGAATAGCTGTGGCAGTTCATCAAGTTTCGTCTGTCGAAGATACCGACCTAAAGCAGTCGCACTTTCTTCCAATCGCCCAAAGCGATGCGGTTCCGATTTTAAGGTTCGCAGTTTATATATCTTAAATAGATTTCCAAATTGACCCACACGCGACTGCGTAAAAACACCCCATTGCTTGGTATCAAGTGTTGCCAAAACAATTAAAAAAAGTATCGGAAGTACCAGTAAAGATATCAATAGAATGCTTAAAATGACATCAAAGGAGCGTTTAAGGATACGTTGCGAATCACTCATTATTGGTGTGTATTCAGATTCATTGGTAAAAAAGAAGGTACGCAATACCACTGGTCTTCAGTTTCTATTTTTGACTGCATCCCTTTAAACGATATGCATCATTTAGCTCCTTAAAACTTTGGTAATACGCTGCCAAAGTGATTTCTTATTAGATTCATGATAGGCATTCCCATAAGTGCCATAACCGTAACCATAGCCGTAGCCATAACCGTAACCATAGCCGTAATTATGATTGGTTTTATGCTTATAGAAATTAAGTACAAAGCTGATGTTTTTCACTTCGCCTGCACGGTACTTTGCATTGACTAGGCTGAGCATTCCCTTTTTGGTATAATCCAATCGAATCATAAAAATGGTGGCGTCGGCATACTGTGTCAATTCCAACGCATCGGTCACCAACCCAAGTGGCGGCGTGTCCAAAACGATCATATCATAGGTTTCGCGTAGCTGAGTAATGAGCGTCTTCAACTGATCGGACATCAACAATTCAGATGGATTAGGAGGCACAGGTCCAGAGGGAATGACATCGAGATTCTCAACAAACGTATGGGTCATGACATCTTCGAGTGTACTTTCACCTATCAGATAATTGACCATCCCCATATCATTGTCAATTTGAAAATCATCGAATATCTTTGGTTTTCTTAAATCGAGACCTAATAAGATGGTTTTTTTCCCAGATAAGGCATATACTGTAGCAATATTAATGGACGTGAATGTTTTTCCTTCGCCACTCACGGAAGATGTTATCAATAAGGTTTTTCCCAACGCATCGTCCCCTTGCTTCTTAAAGATAAATTGCAAACTAGAACGAATCGACCTGAACGATTCCGCCACCGCTGATTTAGGCTTCTCATAAACCACCAAATTATTTTTATAATTGTATTTTCCAATCAAACCCAAAATTGGAATTTTTGACAAACGTTCAATCTCATCTGATCCATGAATGGTATTGTCCAATAGAAAAATCACGAAGATAAAGAACATAGGGCTAAAGAATCCGATCATCAGACCCATCATGTAATTAAGGCTCTTGTTGGGTCCTATATACCCGCCTCCAATATCTTTAGCTTCGTCAATCGTTGTGATGTCAGACACGTTGGCGGCCTTAACGATGGCCGCTTCGCCACGTTTGGTTAAATAGATGTTATAAGCCTCTTGGCTGATATCCATTTTACGCTGAATTTTGAGAAATTGTTGCTGGTCTTCAGGCAGCCCACCCAATTGCCCTTCCAATCGCGCTATACTGGCGTTCAGACTATTTAAATTATTGGCAATGGTGCGCTTGGTCGTACTGATCGTTTCCAACAATACGTTCTTTTCCGCATTGATTTGCCGGTCGATATCCTTAAAAATCGTATTGCCTTCCTTAACCGTATATTCTTTGGATTGTCGTTCTATGGACAGTGCTGTGATTTTTGCCACACTGGTCAGAATATTGGTCTCTTGAATACCAACGGATGTTGGTGCGGCTATTTTAGTATAATCAGTTTTGGTCTGAAGATAGGTCTCAAGGGAATTAAGATAATTGAGTTTCGTTTGTTCTTCTTCTTTAGCAAAATCAAAGGTTTTTAATTTTTCAGAAACCATTGTCATTTCTGCGGTAATGTCAAAAATCTTATTATCCTTCCGGAATTGGTTCATTTCCTCTGTAACATCCTTTAGATTGTCATTGACAGCATTTAAACTGCTATCAATAAACTTGATGGTATTGGTAGCATAAAGATTTTTCCGCTCTAGTTCAGTCCTACTTAATATGGCCGCCGTAGCATTCAAATAGTCCACAATTTTAGCCTTATTACTGCCAGCAAGGCTTAATTCCAACACAGAGGACGAGCTTCCGTTGAATGGCGCGATACTAACACCATTTTGGTAGTTATTAACTACGGAGTCATAATTTAAAAACTGAAAATAATATTGGCTATTTGCAACAATGGGTTCGTTATTCCGCTTTAAAATGGTACCATTAAAGAAAGGGAGATTAATAGCCTGGCCGATGGTATAGGTTTTGGTAAAATCCCCTAAAGAAAAACTACTGGGATACTTTTCCTTATCAGCGTATCGTTGCACTGTAAAACGGTCACTCTCAAACGTTATACTTATTTCAAATTGCAAATCAT
Organism: Flavobacteriales bacterium; assembly: GCA_038259855.1. GTDB lineage: Bacteria > Bacteroidota > Bacteroidia > Flavobacteriales > Flavobacteriaceae > JBPOFM01. The sequence goes on along the minus strand of JBBSOJ010000259.1, from coordinate 1,926 downwards.
CAATAAAACGTATGCCTATAGGTTGACTAATGATCTGACCTTTAGTTTTATCGGGTACAATAATGAAAGGAGCCTTTGTATAAATATCCTCCATTCGATATTTACCTTCAATCATATACTCCATATAATACTGCAACGAATCAACGACCATTTCGTTATGGGTACGGGTCTTAACACTGGTCAATACCTTCCCTACTTTTCCAGACACACCTCCCCAGTTGAATGAGATACTGGTATTGGCCGTAAAAAAAGGATTCTGGTCGCTTTCTACCGAAATTAGCGAACTTAACTTATAAATGCTTTGTTTACGAACATTGATGAGGTAGGCCACAATCATCGCTAGACCAATACAAATCAAAACGAATTTCCACCAGTTGAGGACTTTAAACAAATACCCTCTGAAGTCAAAAGAAGTACCTCTTGATTCTGAATGGTCATTATCTTGATATTCTATCTCTGACATGATTTATAACTCTCTTTTAAAGACGGGTAATTAACAGAATAGTTGTGGTAAAAAATGAAAAAATTGTAAATAGAGTTGCAAGCGTTTCTCTACCGGTGGTGCCGGTACCCCAGGTTTTCTGTTTTAAGGGCTTCACATAAATGATATCATTTGGCTGCACGTAATAATAAGGCGATTTCATCACCTCAAGATCGGTCAAATCCAGATGATGGATTTGCTGTCCTTGGGGATACTGCCTGATGATCAAAACATCCTTACGGTCTCCTGTAAGTTCAATATCACCCACATTGGCGATCGCTTCATAAATGTTCACTCGCTCCTGAAAAAGCACCTGGCTCCCTGTGCTTCCTACCTCACCCATAGCGGTGTATCGAAGCCCCGACAGTTTCACAGTAATAAAAATATTGGCCGTTTCCTTAAACTCTTCCTTTAATAACTGCTCTTTGATTAAGCCCTCTACTTCCTCTGTAGTAAAGCCCAGAACGTTTACAAATCCAAGTTCAGGGATGCGTACATTCCCATGCACGTCTACCGTAAAGCCATCAAAATAGGCACGTTCTGCCGCGCTTGCATTCAAATTACCTTCTCCGACGGGGTTAAATAAGGTAACGTTTTCTTGGTCCAACACCTTGATCCTTACATTCAAAATATCATTGATCTGTATTCGATATGGTTTCTGCTGTTCCACCATTATTTGCAAGGAATCCGTGGCGATGTTTTTATTCTGTAGATAGACAATGTCTTTATGAGGGATACAAGAGGTCAAGAAACTTGTGACGATCAAACTTATGACCACTAAAACTCTATTCATACGGAGGTTGCTTGTTGTGCCACAAATATAGGGCATCACTGTTAATATCAAAATTATAATTTTTTTTTTAAAAAGTGGCTGGTTTGAAAAAGTTTAGAGGTTTAAGAGAGTAGGACAAAACTACTTATGATATTCATTTTGTTAACTTTAATTTCCGACAAAGAATCAAGACCGCTTCGCTGTTAGATTAAAGAATAAAGATTTGATCGTAACTAATTGACAAACAATATCATTTTTTTCTATAAAATTCTTAAGATCCGAAATTTTTATTAGGATTTTAAAAAATGGGCCAAAAGACTGATAGTTCAAAGAATCATCCTGAGAATAGAACAAACGACAATCTTTAACCATTTTTATCGGACAATACTGTTTTCAAATGTAGCCTCAAAATAAAAAATGGATCTTATAGCTTAATCAAAAGACTGAATTTTTAAAATACTCTAATAGCTACATGCTGTTGATAACATCAATATTTGTAAAAATGTTATCGGACAACAGTGATCTTATATAATAAAAGTTAGAAGCTTGGACTCAATTATGATTTCTGAACTTCTAACTTTTTTTTTGCATAATTTATAGAACATTGCTACCAACGATGGATGTAGGAACACAGAAAACTGCCGACTGCCGAATGCCAACTGCATACTTTTTT
>JBBSOJ010000258.1:0-4556 GCA_038259855.1 Flavobacteriales bacterium | reverse complement strand
ACCTATCACCTATAATCGACCTGTACAATCAAGAGATAATCAGTTATGAACTCACAGAGCGACCAGTGTTCAACCAAGTAGTAATGATGCTGAAGAAAGCATTTAAGAAAATACCGAACAACACAAATCTAATGCTTCATTCAGATCAGGGCTGGCAATACCAGATGAGCCATTACCAGCATCTATTAAAGAAAAAGGGAATTATACAGAGTATGTCCCGAAAAGGAAATTGTCTGGACAATGCAATTATCGAAAACTTCTTTGGAACACTTAAATCAGAATTGTTCTATCTAAATAAATACAGATCAATAGACCAATTAAAAAAAGAGATAAACGAATATATAATCTATTACAACAACGATAGGATAAAGTCAAATTTAAACAAAATGAGCCCGATAGAATATCGAGCTCATTATTATCAAAATTAATTATAAATTTGTCTAAACTTTTGGGTGCAGTCTAAATCAATATTCGGACTTTTTTTATATATGTATGGATCACTTACTGAATCTCAACCACTTCTAAATCAAAAACCAAATCTTGACCGGCCAATGGATGATTACCATCAATAACGATATGATCTTCCTTTACTTCAGCGACTCTAAATTGATGCTCTCTTCCATCCTCTCCCTTTGAAGCTAAAGCCATTCCGACCTCTGGTTTTACCTCTGTTGGAAGTTGTTCATTCTTAACCTGATGAAACAATTCCTTCTGAATATCACCGTATGCATCGTCCTTTGCAATTTCAACTGTTTTTTTCTCATTCAACTTCATATCAACGAGTGCGTTTTCAAAACCAGGTATCAACATGCCTTTTCCAATTGTCACTTCTAATGGCTCACGTTCAAGCGAACTATCAAAAATTTGACCATTGGTTAATTTTCCCGTGTAATGTACTTTCACTGTGTCATTTTCTTTTACTGCACTCATAAATTGTATTTTTCTGTTTTAATGTGATACAAAATTATAATTAATATAATGAACACCAAGGTTTAGAGAAGATAATGGCTTTGAATTAAGAAAAACTTAACGTTGATATTGTAATTGCTAAAGAATTGAAACAAAAATTGGCTTTAACAGATTCCAAAAGGAATGGTCAAAGTTATAATTAGACATTTTTTTACATCAGTTTTTCACATAGACCGTCTTTCTATTAACAAATTCCATAATGCCATCTTTTGCCAATTCACGTCCATATCCTGATTTTTTAGTGCCTCCAAAAGGCAATCTCGGATCAGATTTGACCAATTCGTTAATGAAATAGGCGCCATCACTTATTTTATCTGCATAGTTAAGAGCCTTTTCTATGTTTTTTGTGCATACGGTAACACCAAGGCCGTATTTGGATAATTCTGAAAGCTCAAAGGCATGTTCTATGCTTTTTGCTTTTATCATCGCTGCCAACGGCCCAAAAGTTTCTTCATCAAATGCAGACATTCCAGGTTTTACATTTCCCAAAATGGTCGGTTCATGATAACAATCGTTTTGATTTCCTCCAAGTAACAATTCAGCACCTTTTTTTACAGACTCTTTTACTTGCTTATTAAGTTGGTCTGCTAAATCCTTACGTGCCAAAGTCCCTATCTTTGTAGTTTCATCCAAAGGGTCTCCAGATTTTAAATCTTTTACGGCATTTGTAAATTTTGTTACAAATTCATCATATATCGATTCCAATAAGATGAATCGTTTAGCAGCAATACAACTCTGGCCACAATTCATCAAACGCGCTGTAATGGCTATGTTTACAGCGTTGTCAATATCAGCATCTTCCCACACGATAAAGGCATTATTCCCGCCAAGTTCTAGAACAGTTCTTTTAATGTGTTTTCCTGCAATTTCTGCAACAGCAGAGCCTGCTCTTTCACTTCCTGTTAACGTCACAGCTTGAACAGCATCATGTGTGATGATTTTTTCCGTTTGGTCGTGATGGACAATCAGGTTTTGAAAAACACCATCAGGCACTCCAGCTTTAATGAAAATATCTTCAATCAATTTAGCACTACCAAAAACATTTGGTGCATGCTTCAATAAACCTGTATTACCTACAAGCAAAGTTGGTGCAGCATATCTAAACACTTGCCAAAAAGGAAAATTCCATGGCATAATCGCTAAAACGGCACCGATTGGGTCGTGTCTCACGAAACTTTTTGAGGCGTCTGTCTCAATAGTTTCAATTGCCAAAAAACTTTCAGCATTATCGGCATAATAATCGCAGACCCAAGCACATTTATTGACTTCGGCTCTTGATTCTGAAATAGGTTTTCCCATTTCCAACGTAATCATTTTTGCATAATCTTCGACATTATCACGCAACAGTTGCCCTGCTTTTTTAATGAGCTGACATCGTTTTTCTAGAGGTACATTCCTCCAACTCTCAAATGCTTTTTGGCTTTTATTGAGCTTTTCATCTAATTCATCGTCCGTAAGCGCTTTGAATGTGCCTATTTCTTTGCCGTTGTATGGGTTGATACTTTTGAATTCCATATTTATAAATTATGCTCTTATTTTAAAACCGGTTCATTCCAATAGTCTGCAATGGCTTCCCAAGCGATTTCGCCATCTGGCATCAACTTGTTGCGTAATTCTTGTTGTTTTACTTTCGATTTTTTGCCTGCCATACTATTTACCAGTGAATCTACAACAGCATCTTGCCATCTGTAAGCAGTGACTGGTAATTCCTCTTTTACTGGCGTATATGTTTCCGTTACTGTTGGAATTTTTTCTTCATAATGTATCAAAATTTGCTTCTCAACAAAATTATCAAAGCTCTGTTCCATTGATGCATTCGGCCATAACAGTTGCATTCGTAAATTTTCCGGTTGATACACAGAAGTATACAATGTTCCAAATCCTTCAGTAAATTTTGTATTATATAATGGTGGATGTAAAAAAGCTTTTGCCAATTCCTTGGAGCGAATATTTTTTGACTTCAGATAATTCTTGATAAAATTATAACGCTTTACCGTTTGATTGAACTGCGCATTTTCTGGCCAATCCACTGTGCCTTGATGATTGGTTGCAAAAGCGGTATTGGTAACCAAAGGTGCTTTGTCTGGAGCTAACATGACTGTTTTTATGGCTCCTTTTTTATCCACAACTGTGACGTTATACGACATGTGAGACGGAATACCTTTCAATATTTTCACTGCTTCGCTTGTGGTTGTGCAAAACTCCAATACATATCTTAAGATAAAAGGAATACCAAATCCATAACCGACTTCCTTTCTACCTCCAAATGTGAGAGAGACACAAAGTCCTGCATCATTCATTCCGTCCACAATCCCTATTAGACAATCGGAAGTTCCCATGACTTTATGGTCATTCCATTTACTTAATAATACGGTTCCTTCCAATAATTCTGGATGGTAATCGTAGTTGCGGACCAACTGAATTTCATCTGCGTCAATAACCGCTTGCGCACAAGCGCTGATATAAGCCGGTGGCTGAAAACCCGTCAGAAACCGGGCAATATCTTCGTCTGCATTTGTTATTTCACACAAGTGAAGATAGGTTGGCCACATTTTGGGCATGTATTTTTTAAGTGCCTCTTGTGATGTGGCAAGGTCTGGAGTTAATCCTGTATTATTGGATAAAAACCAGGTTTTGTATCCTGACCAATATAAATTGAATAATTGTTTCCACTTTGCTCCAGCTATTGTAGGTTCTGAAACAGCATTAAATTGTAATTGCATATGTTATACTAAATATTTTATTATTGATTATTTTGTTAAACTACCTGTAAGAACAGTTTTCGCACGTTTATCTTCAACTATTTGGGATGTATATTTACCTTGAATGGCAGCAATCCAATTTTTTGCGCGTTCGTTTAGCTGAAATTCATCCGTCATCATTCGACCTCTGGACACTAAAATTCCCATGTCTGCGCCTTCATATAAATAGTCTCCTTCTTTAGAAATATGTAAAAAGAACGCTTCATTTTCAGATTCCACAGCTCTTCTATGTGTATCAAAACGGTCAAATTGAATATGTCCAGTATCGAACATTTTGTAGATACCAGATTGTGGCGCTTCGGAAATGTATTCAACTGTATCTTCTGTATGTTTGATGATTAACTGACTCCAGCTATCAATATTTGCCTGTTTTGCCCAACGATTGTTGATGGCGTTAACGTTCAATTTATAGTCGACATCCATCCATTCCATAATATGGAAAATAAACAGTGGTGCATCAGCCAAGGCAAAAACGGCGTGATTGGTTATGGAACTTGCGCCTGTTACTCTCGGGTTTAATTCGCCTAAATAGATTTCGCCGTTATCTTGGTCAATCAAGAAATCGAGTTCAAAATATCCTTTGTAACCTTCTTCTCTTAATTGATTCCCGAATAATTGCGTATATTTTGTAGCTTTTTTTCTTAATTCTGGACTGAATGCATTTGGATAAATTTCGTTACCACACCAACCTCCTTTGTAGGGAGTCAAGGCTTTAAAACCAACTAAGTCCGTCATCAAAGGTGCAACGATAGTTCCGTGTCTTGTCACACAAGCTTCGATTGCAGAACCTTTGCAATTGATACGTTTCATGACTTTTACTTCTTT
>JBBSOJ010000257.1:0-4572 GCA_038259855.1 Flavobacteriales bacterium | reverse complement strand
TTGGTCACAATTCCATCTCTATTGACATGTATTTCGACCACGACACGACCTTCCTCGTCACAATCTGGCACTACTTTTCTATTTGTTGGTTTTCCACGCCCGTTCAATCCATAGCCTGTTCCGTTTCCTCCGCTTCCCGTGCCTGGCTGACCAAAATAACTTGGTGCATATGGATCGCCATCCAATTGACCTTTATCCCCAGCTTTACCGTCGTTTCCTTCGCTACCAGTTGTTTTACCGTCTGATTTACTGACGCCACCAATCATTGCATCGATTTTTGCTTTTTTATCAGCTTCTTCTTGTTTCTTTTTTGCTTCGGCCGCTTCCTTTGCTTTTTGAACTCTTTCAGCTTCAGTCTTTGCTTTTGCTTCGGCTTGGGCTTTCGCTTCCGCCACTTTTTTCTGCTCTTTTATGGCAATGGCTTCATCATTATCCGCCGTTAAAACCTTTTCAGATGCTTTTTCGGATTTATTAGGTTCTGTTTTGGTTTCTTCAATCTTTGTCTCTTTTACTTTGGTAGGTTCAACCACGTCTCTCTTTTCAGATTTGATAGGCTCTAGTGGCTGGATCTCTCCACTACCAACTTCAGAAGTTCCAAAATTGACCGCAACACCATATTCTATTGGTGGGTCCATAAAACTTGGGCCGACCACGAATAAGAGCAATAACAAAATCACAACAATCAATGTTGTGATTTTAGCAGAATTACGCTCGTGTTGGGTTTCTAGGTATTTCATTTGTTTGATTGAGTCAAATCTACAAGACTTTAGCAAGCTTGAAGATTAAACAAAGTATAGGTTTTTATTATTCTGGCTTTACTGCCAAAATCACTTTAAATTTATTTCTATTGGCGATGTCCATCACTTTAACGACATTTTCAACTGCTACAGATTTTTCAGCTCTTAAAACGATGGTGGGTTCTTCCTTATTGGCCATCAAATTTTTCAATTCATATTCCAACACGCTTTCACCAACTAATTTTGAATCTATATAATAATTCAAATCCTTTGTAATACTGACCGCTACAGATTTCTTGTTTTCGGTCTTTCCACTTGCTTTAGGCAAGAGAATGTCAATAGCACTCGTGGTTACCAATGTCGAAGCAATCATAAAAAATATCAACAACAAGAACACAATATCCGTCATGGAGGACATGTTGAATTCTGGTGTGACTTTATTTCTTCCTCTTAAATTCATTAAATAGGCTCGTTTAAGTGATCTAAAAATTCCAATGAATTTGCTTCCATTTGATATACCACTTTATCTGTCTTCACAACCAAATGATTATATGCCATGTAAGCAATAATACCGACAATCAATCCTGCAACTGTGGTGGTCATTGCGGTGTACAAACCACTTGCGAGTACATCCATTTGAATAGTTCCTCCGGCGTTTGCGAGTTCAAAAATTGCCAATATCATTCCAACGACTGTCCCAAGAAAACCAATCATCGGTGCAACACCAGAAATAGTCGCAAGCATACTTACATTTTTTTCCAGTCCGTAGATCTCCAATCGACCAGCATTTTCAATGGCTGTATTGATATCCGCCAATGGCTTTCCAATTCTACTAATTCCTTTGTTGATCAATCTAGATACTGGTGTATTTACTTGTGCACATAAAATTTGAGCTGAATCTGTTTTCCCATTGGAAACATGATCTTTAATTTGATTCATAAAATTTGAATCAATTTTGGAAGCTGCCTTGATGGCGAATAATCTTTCAAAATAAATATAAAGGGCAACAAATAGTAAAACAAACAGAATACCAATAATAATCATCCCAGCAGTTCCGCCACTGCCTATCAATTCGATGATAGAAAGGGTCTTTTGTACTGGTTGTTCTTCTGGAAGTGTTTCGGCAACTTCTTGAAACCTACTAAATAACATCATATGCGTGCTTGATTGAATTGATTTTAATTATTCTATTAACGTTTAAATTTTCACTAACGTATAAATTATAATGGTATTGTTCGCGTAAACATAAATATAACGGCTCCTGCTAAAAAACCGACCAATGCCAACCAGGATATCTTTTTTAAGTACCAGAAGAAATCTATTTTTTCCATTCCCATGGCAACAACTCCAGCGGCTGAACCAATAATCAACATACTTCCACCTGTACCGGCAGAATAGGCTACAAAATGCCAAAGTTCATTATCGATTGGTTCAGAGAACATGCCCAAACTGGCTGCAACCAGTGGCACATTGTCAATTACAGCTGACGCCACTCCCAATAATAAAACGACTAAATCAGAAACGCCATCTTGATGCATTTCAGTTCCCATCATTGGCATGGTTTCTTTTAGCGTTGTAGCAAAATTGAACAAAATTCCCAAAGACTCTAGCGCTGCTACAGCCATCAAAATCCCAAGAAAGAACAGTATACTTGGTAGTTCTATTTTAGATAAAGACGCATGAACGGGGCTATGAGTTGCATGCGCATCACTTTCTGCGCTATCACTACTGGAAATACTAAATTTAGAATTACTGTACATTTCTGCAAATATTGCAACAATACCCAAGGATAGCATCATACCTACATAAGGTGGTAAATGAGTTATAGTTTTAAAAATTGGCACAAATACAATGGCCCCTAGACCGAGATATAACATGGTGGAACTATGCTTACTTTTCGGCGCATCATCAACAGAATCATCCATATCGAGGTCACCCTTAAATACTGGAAGAAATGAGGCTATGAATGAGGGAACAGCCATACACACAAACGAAGGTAAAAACAAATAAACAAAAAGGTGGCTGGTAGTGACCTTCTTGCCAATCCATAACATTGTCGTCGTAACATCACCTATTGGAGACCACGCACCACCAGCGTTTGCCGCAATGATGATGATACCAGCATACCAAATACGCATGTCACGGTCTTTTACAATTTTCTGAAGAATGGAAATTAAAACAATCGTTGCTGTTAAATTATCTATGATCGCAGATAGGATAAATGCTAAAATTGAAAAAATCCATAATATTTTAGTCTTCTTTCTGGTTTTAACGAATCCTTTAATTGTAGAAAATCCATCAAAGTAATCAATGATTTCAACAATGGTCATCGCACCAAGCAAGAAAATCAATATCTCGGCAGTTTTACCGAGATGATGCAACAAGGTTTCTTCCATAAGATGGAGTCGCCCGCTCGCCGTGACTTCCCCAGCTTCATTGATAATGTCTCCTACAGGCATGCTTGCAAACCCCTCAACCAAACCGTGCTTTGCAGAATCAAACCACTCTGTAAAACCACCAATACCAAGAGCAATCAATGCCCAACATATAGCCATCATGACCAAGGCCGGTATTAATTTATCAATTTTAATGCTATGCTCTAGAGTAATGGCCAAATAGCCCAATACAAATACTAAAATAATTACTGTTTCCATATAAGATAATGTTAGATAAGTTGACTCAATGCTATTTCAAATGCTGTAGCGCTAATACCTGTTTTACTATTATTTTTTTCATGAACTTTCTGTATCGCTTGTTTGATTCTGTTAGAGGTGTCACTAAAGATGGCGTCATCTGTCATCTGTACTTTCTGCTCCATAAAATAAGCAAAGACACGCGCCATACCGCAGTTAGAGATGAAGTCAGGAATCAGACTGATTTTGGTATCCGTGTATTCCATAATTGGCCCAAAAAAGATTTCTTTATCTGCAAAAGGAACATTTGCGCCACACGAAATAACTTCCAAGCCTGTACCAATCATTTGATCAATTTGTTCTTTTGTGATTAATCTTGAAGCTGCACATGGTGCAAAAATTTCAGTCTCTAAAGACCAAATTTTCTCATTTATAATCTCAAAGGGAATAAGATCATCACTTATCAAAGTGTTTCCTGTTTTATTGAGGTACAGATCTGTAATCTGTTCTAAAGAAAATCCATCGGCCTCAATCAAACCACCAGCGATATCGATTATTCCGACCACTTTAGCCCCCATCTTTGCTAAATAAAAAGCTGCTGCGGCTCCAACATTTCCAAAGCCCTGAACAATCGCACGTTTACCAACAACAGATTCGCCCTGTACATCATAAAAGTGCCTAGCAGCTTCCGCCACACCGAAACCAGTGATCATGTCAGCAACAGTATATTTACGTCTTACATCAGGTGAAAAATTTGGATTTTCGATCACTTTAATGACACCGTAACGTAATTGCCCAATTCTATTGATTTTATCGGCTTGCGTAGGTTTAAAATGCCCTTCAAAAACACCTTCTTGAGGATGCCATACACCGCTTTCCTCAGTAATAGGAATTACTTCATGTATTTCGTCTACATTCAAGTCCCCACCAGTGCCATAATAGCTTTTTAATAAAGGAGAGACCGCCTTATACCATCGCTCTAAAACACCTTTTTTGCGTGGATCATGCGGATCGAAATTAATGCCCGATTTAGCACCTCCGATTGCAGGTCCCGATACGGTAAATTTAACTTCCATGGTTTTCGCTAAGGACAGTACCTCATTCATATCTAAACCCTTACGCATACGTGTTCCACCTCCAGCAGCACCACCTCTCAAAGAGTTGATCACCGTCCAACCTTCGGCTTCTGTTTCTGGATCTTT
>JBBSOJ010000256.1:0-4599 GCA_038259855.1 Flavobacteriales bacterium | reverse complement strand
CTTTAGTTCTGGGTGGAAGACCGGGCTCGAACCGGCGACCCTCGGTACCACAAACCGATGCTCTAACCAACTGAGCTACAACCACCATGTAGCCGCATTTTTAAATGCGTGTGCAAATGTAATTTATTTCACATTTTCTACAAAACTTTTTTATCAAATTAATTTTCCTATTACTCATAATTTATACGCCATCACATCCCTCCCGACCTCACATCTAATTTGAAACTATGAACGTTTTGAAAGCTCAAAACTGAATTATTTCAAATCAAATAAGCTTTCTACACCTATATACCGCTCAACAGTAAATCCTTCTGCATATTCCACACCAATGATGCGTCCGAGATCCCTAGCCCTATAAGACACGCTATCGGTAAAGTTTTTACTGGAAATAGGCGTTTCTGGCAGCTTACTTTTTGGATCGTAAAATTGCGTTCCGTAAGCTAGCACTGCTTCCATTTTTAGATCCATAAATCCTGAAATATCCACAACCACATCTGGCTCAATGGTTTTCCACTGTATAAAATGATAGACCAGTTTCGGTCGCCATTGGCCTTGAGGAATTCCCTCCAAGTCAGTTTCAATTTTCATAAGTCCACTTAAAAAACAAGCATCGCTCACTAATTGACTTCCTTTACCATGATCAATGTGACGGTCTCGTATGGCATTGCATAACACAATTTCCGGTTGGTATTTCCGAATCATTTTAATAACCTCCAGTTGATGGGCCCTATCGTTGCTAAAAAACCCGTCGGCTAGCTTTAAATTCTCTCTAACAGTCACCCCCAAGATCGAAGCGGCTCTGGCTGCCTCATCTTTCCTTGTTTGAGCCGTGCCACGTGTACCAAGTTCCCCTTGGGTCAGATCAACGATACCTACTTTTTTTCCATTTTTAATCTCTTTGGCAAGTGTGCCACCGCATCCTAGTTCCACATCATCAGGATGCGCACCGAATGCCAATATGTCTAATTTCATTTTTATTTTTTAGTGTTCCAATCGCTTTGTTCGGTAGGCGTTAAAAATGTCCATGCCACAACTCTACTCACCTTATTACCTTGTATCATATCAATGATCTTGACGTCGGTCGCTCCCAATTTCTTTAAGGAAGTTTGCATCGATTTCACAAGGGTCACATTGGAGACCAAACTCGTAAACCAAAAGCATTGTTTTTTGTAAAAAGTGCTTTCATATAAATAGGTGTGCAAAAACGCTTTTTCTCCGCCTTTATAACTCAATTCTTTTGAAGTACCGCTAAAATTACGAGTGGTTTCCTCATAGCCTTTCCCCAAACCTTTTAATTTTGTTTTGGTCGCTTCAATAGCTTCTTCTTGACTTTTAAAAAATGGTGGGTTGCACATACTGGCATTAAACCTATCGGATGGTGACATGATTCCCTCTAATATATGAGCTTCATTTTTTTGTAGCCTCAATTCAATATGAGCATTCAAATTGTTCTTATCAAGAATCGTTTGGGCATTTTTTATAGAATTTTGAACGATGTCAGAGGCCACAAAATTCCATTGATAAATGGCCTGCCCCAAAATGGGATAAATACAGGAAGCGCCTGTACCAATGTCCAAAATCTTATGATCTGTTTCTATTTGACTTCTTCTTAATAAATCATGCAAATGGTGGATATAATCTGCCCTACTTGGTATGGGAGGACATAGATTCTCGTCAGGAAATTCCCAAAAAGTGATACCGTAATGGTATTTTAATAACGCCGTATTGAGCGCCTTAACTGCTTCAGGAATGAAAAAATCTATGGTTCGTGTACCGTAATCATTTAAGAATACAAATGGGTCTAGAACCTCATGATGTTGGGTTAAAACGTCAAAATCGTACTTACTTTTATGGAGGTTATCGTTATGCAAATGCTATGCTATTTATATGTGATTACTATTATCACGTTTCAATAAAAAATCTGAATTTTGAAAATTGAGTGTCCAAACTATACGTGATGTTCCTTACTTGATACTTTGGCGATGGCCTGCTCAATATCATTGATTAAATCTTTTTTCGATTCTATTCCTACCGAAAAACGTATGAGATTATCGCTGACACCGATACTATCACGCTCCTCTTGGGTTAAAAGGGAGTGAGACGTCTTGTGAGGTGAAAGAACAGTGCTTTCAACACCTGCCAAACTCATCGATGATTTAATCAATCGCAATTCCTTCTGAAACTGCATCGCGTCGATGCCATCGGCGAGTTCAAAAGATAGCATACCACCGAAACCTTTCATTTGTGATTTTGCCAATTCATACTGCGGGTGAGTTTTTAAACCTGGATAGTACACATTTTTCACATCCGAGTGCTTGGAGAGAAATTTCGCCATTTTCATGGCGTTTTTATTTTGCGCCTTGACTCTCAAAACCAATGTTTTCATGCTTCGTTCTAGCATCCATACCGTAAAATCGCTCAAACTGCCACCAAGATTTTTAGCAACATTCCAAATAGCATCCATATGTTCAGCGCTACACGCCACGGCGCCAGCCAAAATATCAGAATGTCCCCCTAAATATTTAGTGGCAGAATGCATCACAATATCAATTCCAAAATCAATCGGCGTTTGATTGATGGGGCTTGCAAATGTATTGTCAATCGTTGTTATCAACCCTTTGGATTTGGCCAAGTCAGCGATGCCTTTGATGTCCGTAATGGTTAGTAACGGATTCGAGGGCGTTTCAATATGAATCACTTTCGTGTTTGGGCGAATAGCAGCTTCAAAATCCGCAGGTTCATAGCCGTCAGTAAACGTGAATTCGATACCATATTTGGGAAATTCTTCGCGTATAAAATTGCTTGTGCCACCATACAGGGTGTTTTGCACCACCAGATGATCTCCTGATTTCAAGAATGCCAATAACGTTGTGCTGACAGCTGCCATCCCACTCCCAAATATCATTCCGGCTTCAGCATGCTCTAAAGCCGCTATCTTTTTTGATAAATATTCTTGATTTGGTGTATTAAAATATCTTGGATAACGTTTGACATCCACATCTTGAAATTCATAAGACGTTGACATATAAATTGGCGAAACCGCTCCTTTAAATTGTTCATCCTTAACATCACCCACGTGTGTACAAATTGTGTTAAGACCGTATTTTGACTTTGACATATGCTATTTTTAATTTTTGACTTTATGATAAATGTTATGATGAATAAACCCTATTCAAGAAGCTAAAATTACGAATTATCTCCCTACTTGTTGAATTGAACCTATTTAAATTTTACCGTATAAATATGTTAAGACAACGAATATACATATTGTTTACACTCGATTTTTAGGGATTCTTGGTCAATTCAATTATATTCGTAATTGCTATTAATTAATTACATTTTACCAAATGCTTAAAGCCGCTATTTTTGACATGGACGGGGTTATTGTCAATACAGAACCCTTGCACCATAAAGCCTACCATCAAATGTTTAAAGACGTAAATATTGAAGTTTCCAAGGAACTCTATGCGTCTTTTACTGGACAATCAACCTTTGAAATCTGCGAAAAACTCTGTGAAAAATTCAATCTTCGTCTTTGCACCGACACGTTGGTGGGTATAAAACGAGATCATTTCAAGATACTTTTTGAAACGGATGCCTCCTTGACCTTGATTGATGGTGTTTTGGATCTTATAACAGATTACCATCGCAACGGATTGAAATTAGTACTCGGTTCTTCGGCTTCGATGGAGAATATCAATAATATATTTGAACGCTTTGATTTAGACCAATACTTCATTGCCAAATTTAGCGGTGCTGATTTAAAGGCATCCAAACCTCATCCTGAAATTTTTCAGAAATCAGCCAAGGCCACTGGGTTTTCAACGGATGAATGTCTAGTCATCGAAGATTCTACCAATGGTATTCTGGCGGCTAAATCCGCTAGCATTTTCTGTGTTGGTTACAACAGCCTACATTCTATGGATCAAGATTATTCTAAAGCAGATCTAGTTGTAGATGACTTCCAAAATATAGCATACGAAAAAATTATCAAGAAATTCGATAAGATATTGGCATAAGCTTATTGTATACTACCTTAAGATTCAACCTTAATTGTTGATCCTAGAATATGTAATAAGTGCATTTAGCGATCTTTGAATGAGGTATTGAATTTTTTTATTTTGCTGAATACAATAAGAAACAAAAATTATACAGTGGTATCATTCCTGTCTTTAGTGTATGGTGCCAGCAACATCTAATTAAATATCTTTTATAACGAAATCAGTTCTTTTTCTTCAAAAGATGATTCTGCTCTTTCATTAATTCCGTCAATTGTGATAGCAATTCGATATCTTTTGGAGTGACAACCGTAGTGTCTTTAGGATCTTGCGCTTTTTTCTTTAAACTATTCAAAAATTTCACTACAATAAACACAGTTAAACCAATGATGAAAAAATCGAGCATAACTTCAAAGAAAGCGCCATAACCTATGGCGATCTCATCGACGATCAACGTTCCGTCAGCATCACTGACCATGTCCCTCAAAATTATTTTTCGATCTTGATAATTAAGTCCATCCGTCATCAAGGATAATGGTGGTAGAAACACTTTTTTAACTAAAACATCAATCAGCTGATTGAATGAGGCACCGATAATAAT
>JBBSOJ010000255.1:0-4606 GCA_038259855.1 Flavobacteriales bacterium | reverse complement strand
TATTATCCGTGGTTTCCGCAATCAATGTGTGAATGGTATAATCACCGGCAGCATCCACTTCAAAACTTGGTGTCGCTCCAGCATCTTCTATGACAAGACCTGTACCGGACGTCAGAACGTAGGTTACGTCATAATCTGTCGGTACAACACTGTTGCCATCAGGAGTCGCACTTATGGTCGCTGTCCCTGCGGTCAATGTCACTGTATCCTCATCGGCTGTGATCGTTCCTGCATCAGCTGTACACACCACTGAAATATCTAGAGTAAATGGTGTTGATTGAGGCGCAGGGAATGTAGAAATTAGTATATAATAGGTAGTTCCTGCTACCAAACTAGCTGATTCTATGACTGGGTTACCACCAGAGTCAGTATCATTAGCCACACAGCCCGTAAAAACATTTGGACCTGCTTCGCAACCTTCAAAAATAAATACACCAACCCAAGTCGCTGTATCAGATAAAGAAACAGTAACATCCTGATCTTCTGAAGGAGTATATTCGTAAACAATATCGTCACCTGATAAATAACTAGACGTTGAGCACGTCACATTTGCAGCTGAATAATCATTTCCAAATCCGGCGGTGGTGCCTGAAGTGTTATATGGCAATGAACCTACAACAATTGCGTCAGTACATAAGGCACCAGTTGGAGCGTCACCAGTAGTAAAATTCCAAATTGGACACCCAGTTGCTTCTGTTGGACCATTTAATGGTCTCACCTGCCAATAAATGGTAACATTAAAACCATTTACATTGACGTCGGCTGTAGGGGCTGTAAAATCACCAACCAGAGCCAGATCTGAACCATTAGCCATCACACCTGCATACAAATTATAACCTGTAGGGGTTGGTCCTGTTGTAGGCGCCTCCCATGTTAAGGTTATTGCACCAACGGGAATATCAACTGCACCTACAATTGGTGAAGGGTCCGAAGCACAATTTGGTGCTGGCGGTAGTGTCAATAATTCAAGGCAAAAAGAGGTATCGACATCGGCCGTACCGAAATCATAGACTTGTATTATAAGGTCCTGCCCTATAGTCCATCCTGAAAGTATAACATCATCGGCTGCGAGAGTTCCTTGGCAAGTTATTTCTGCTTCGGTTGCAGCATCTCTAATAATAATTCCAGGACCTCCTGCTCCATCATTCCATATCAAAGCATCTGTAGTTGCCGTCCATGAATAGAAACGATCTAAACCAGTATTTACACCATTACAGCTACCATCTAAACCACTATCTGTGGTACCATCACCGGCAGTTGTATTTATAAAATTAAAAGTTGTACAGCCTGTACCAGTTGCAGAAGGAGTTATTGGAGTTGCACCACCAATAACGTCATTTGCGAAAACTGGATTGATAGTTAAGACACCTGAAATGTTATTATCGTCTCCCCATTGTCCTCCATAACTAGCATCGGCTTGAATACCTCCATAAGAAAAGACACCTCCATTTAGATTCCACCTAGAGGCATAATAAAAAGTACCAGAACCGCTTATAGTTTCTCCTAAATCTAAAATATATTGGTCATTATTATCGGACTCTTCTTCAGAAAAGAAAGTCGCAGGAACCCACGTCCATCCTGAACCACTTGGATCAGTATTAGCTTCGCTGTATCCAATCCAACATAAAATACCTGGCGCTTGACCTGTTGTTACATCTGTCAATCCTGCTTCATAAGCTTGCGCATAAACCTCGAAAGAATCGCCCAATGTAATAGAGCCTGTTGCTGGAAATTGAAGATTAAAATAATCCAATTCATCAGTTGGCGCTACACCATCAATATAATTAAATTGAATATTAGGCTTATTTGGATTAGAAGTGCCTGTATTAACATCACAAGATGGACCACCGTCTGCTCGGGTTCTTCTTGACCCATCAGCCATGGCCGTTGTTCTTACTTGACCATAAGGCCCCACGAAAGGGTTCTGACCATCAGAACAGATTTCTACCAAGATATTCTCTACACCATTCCATACAAAATTTGTATCAAAGGGTATCATATCAAAAGTACCGGCAGCAGTAACCGTTGGGTCATAATCAAATGCGTTTTTTACAACAACAGTTGCAGAAGCATCATGTGCACTGGAATTTGTGGCAGAAGTATGTCCCATTTTTATGGTATATCCTAACAAGGCACCACCTGCGTAGTCGCCGGAAATTGACCATCCCAACGAAGTTATTTCGTCAAAAGGTGTAAGAGCCGCATTCAATTCATCGACTGTATACACAACTTGATATCTGAATGAATTAAAATATCCATCAATGGGATCTGATCCAAGAGACGTCGTCTCGTCAGTTCCCGTTCCAATAACAATGGATTGAGCGTTAAATTGAACTATTGCAAAAAGCAATAGCATTAGAGTTAACATAGTTTTTTTCATAATAATTTTTGGTTTAAGGTTAATAATATGTTAAGTCTCTAAAATAGTGAGAGATAATTAAAAAGAATGTTAAAAATTTATGATTACGATAAAAGGTGCTTTTTATCTGATAAAAAGTGTAAGTGGCTGTATTTCAAAAAAAAAAAAACCGCAATGTAGACATTGCGGTTTTTCATAAAACGTATTTATTAACTTAAAGAGCCTAGGTTTCCATAAAGGTATCCATCACGGCATCGCTTACGCCCATGTTGCTGAATCCACCATCATTAAATAAATTTTGTAGTGTGACACGTTTGGTTAAATCACTAAAGAGCGTAATGGTATAATTGGCGCAGTCAAGTGCCGTGGCATTTCCCAGTGGTGACATTTTATCAGCGTAGGCGATAAAACCATCAAACCCTTTAACACCCTGACCAGCCGTTGTTGGAGTTGGTGATTGTGAGATTGTATTGACTCTCACATTTTTATCCTTACCGAAAAAATAACCAAAACTTCGCGCTATACTTTCCAAATAGGCTTTGTTATCTGCCATGTCATTGTAATCAGGAAACACGCGTTGTGCTGCCATATATGTTAAAGCTACGATACTTCCCCATTCATTCATGGCATCGGCTTTGTAAAGTGTTTGCATTACTTTATGAAACGACATTGCCGATACATCGGTTCCTTTTTGAGTCCAATCATAATTTTGATCCGTATAATGTTTTCCTTTTCTCACATTAATGGACATGCCTATAGAATGTAACACAAAATCCAACTTACCGCCGAGAATTTCAGTGGATTGGGCCACCAGATTTTCCAAATCTTCGATGGATGTTGCATCTGCAGGTACAATTTGAGAACCCGTCTTCTCTGCAAGCTCTTTGATCTGGCCCATACGCATGGCAATCGGAGCATTGGTCAACACAAAGGTTCCGCCCTCTTCATGAACACGTTCTGCTGTTTTCCAAGCGATCGAATTAGCATCTAATGCACCAAAAATTATTCCTCGTTTTCCTTTTAGTAAATTGTATGACATTGTATGAGTTTTATATTAGTTAAGATTATATAAGAAGTTAGGTTCAAAGTTAGTAAAAACTTTTAGCTTTAAATATTACTAAATTTAATTCAGCAATTCTTTGGCATGCGCAATGGCAGAATCTGACAATTTCGCTCCTCCGAGCATTTGTGCAATTTCCACAATGCGTTCATCGTTCGAAAGTTTCTTTAGCTGGGTCAAGGTAACATCGTTGATATCTTCCTTAAACACCTTATAATGCGTGTCTCCTTTGGCTGCTATTTGCGGTAAATGAGTAATTGTAAAAACCTGCATGGTCTGGCTCATCTCATGCATAATGGACGCCATTTTGTTGGATATTTCACCGGAAACACCTGTGTCTATTTCATCAAACATAATGGTTGGCAATTGGATATATTTCGAAAGTATTGATTTAATGGCTAACATAATCCTAGATAATTCCCCACCGGAAGCACTCTTTTTCAATTCATTGAAGTTACCTCCCTTATTTGCCGAAAATAAAAATTCTAGATCATCCGAGCCGTTAGTATAATAATTGGAACTCGGCACTATTGATATATTAAATTTAGAATTAGGCATGCCGAGCGTGCTCAAAATTGCCTCCAATTGCTTTGTTAATTGCGGAATCACAACATTTCTATTACTATTGATTGATTTTGAATCATTTTGAAGCGCCTTCTCAAGGATCTTAATGTCCGATTCAATTTGACTGATATTCTCATCCAAATCTTCAGTTTCAGTGATCTTGTCTGCTAAAGCTTCTCTAATGTGAACCAATGTCTGTTCATCAGATGCCGAATGCTTCAGCATCAAATTATGAAGAATCTGAAGTTTGGCGTTGACTGTTTCCAATCGATTTGGATCCGCTTCCAAACGATCTTGAAGGGTTTCAATTTCAATAAAAATGTCATCCAATTCAACGAAACTACTATTGATTCGCTCATACACATCTTTGTAAGCAGTGCCGAAATTTAATAATTTAGAGAACTGTTGCTTCAACTCCGTAACGGTATGAATGATGCCAACCTCATCATTGGTCATCAATTCATTGGAGGCAGACAA
The DNA here is from genome assembly GCA_038259855.1 of Flavobacteriales bacterium. GTDB lineage: Bacteria > Bacteroidota > Bacteroidia > Flavobacteriales > Flavobacteriaceae > JBPOFM01. Next base: position 146 of record JBBSOJ010000255.1, on the reverse strand, counting down.
CCGTTCTTTGATATCTTCAATATTGTTCAACGTTTCGTATTCCTCTTCTAGCGATTCCAATTCACCAATCACAAGATTGGCATCTTTAAGTTCCTTAAAAAGAAATGCGTTATAATCATGCTCTTTGATGGCATCAGCCTTTTTGC
>JBBSOJ010000254.1:0-4645 GCA_038259855.1 Flavobacteriales bacterium | reverse complement strand
TAGATGACACTGAAGTACAATCCGTACATTCAGGTGAGGCAATGGTCCACGTATTTCCTGGTATGGATTCCGCGATCTGATAATTGTAATTATAGTCTGTAAATGTATCAATCAATCGGAATATAGTTGCCTTATCTAATGGATCTCGAATATCCAATACTCGTAAATCGCACTCATAAAGATAAGCAGGTTGCGTTAGACCAAAATCAAAATAATTGAAATATACTCTTTTTTCGGACACGGAGGCGACGTCAAAAAAACCGACCACCTTAATGTCGGTGTTATTGACGTCAGTCATATTTCCTTCGGCAAATCCTGGTTGTGATTCTGACAAAATACTTTCTGTATTACCTAAATCTTTTAAAATTGAATAATACGTATAAGATGCGATGCTCTGTACATATTGTTTTACTAAAATACTATAACGGTCTCTAATAATGCCGTCATTCTTATTTATAAATCGGATTGGTAATCTAGAAACTTTATTGTCAGCCAAACTATTTGTTGACGCAAGTAAAAGGCCTGGAAATCCTTTTGAGGTAAAGCAAATTCCCTCCTCATGCTGTCGAAGAACAAAGTCAACATCGAAATCTGTTTCAATTCCGTCATAACTATAATTACTTAAAATGGCTTCATAAGGGAAATAGTATGGTGCCTTCACTTTAAAAGTTTCCTCATAGTCGTATCTAAAATAGATTGCAGACGTATTAGAGTTATCACTATCCAAAAGTACTTGAATCCCTATTTGCCCGTCATTATTGGTGGTGAGCTCTCCGTATAGGTTGGTAATTTCAGATTTTGGAGATGTTGTTACAGCGCTAGATTTATATACGTTGCCATCAGCCGTTGTAATAGTAAGCTCATAGCTCACATCTTGTACAGCCTGAAATTCGGTTTCAGACGTGTATAAACCATTGTCACTTTGAGAAAAGGTATAAGTGTTACCATTGCTATCAACAACTTGTACGGTAGCCCCATTTTCAAAGGCCGGACCTTCCTCATTTAATGGATACGTTCTTGATAATTTCACGGTTTGAAATTTAAATTCGTCAGTAAGTGTAGCCTCTATGACCAATACATCCTCAAAGCCCCTTGATTCTATATCAAATTCATCACGGCATGATAATGCCATCAAGACAATTGATGCAAGCGCTATAGATGTCATCTTACGTCTCATATTAATCTTCCCAAAAATCGGGTCTTATGTTGGATGCTACTGAAGTACAATCACCGCACTCTGGTCTGACCACTTGCCATATACCTGAAGGAAATAGTTGAGGTAGTTCATATATCTCATAACTTTGGTTTTGCTCTTCAAACAAGGTCAACAGTCGGTAAATTTCGATACGATCATTCTTGTCGAGATCAGCAGTGGAATTATCATTATAGTCTAGTTCTATAATCTCACAAGAGAATAAATAATCGGGTTGCGGAAGATTAAAATCTAGGTAATTGAAGAAAATGCGTTTTTGGGATACAGAGGACACATCAAAATATCCTACTACTTTTTGGTCAGGATTTTCAAGAGATGAGATATTACCAAAAACAAATCCAGGCTGACTTTGGGACAAGATGCTCTCGGTATTTCCTAAATCATCCAACGTTTTGTAATAGCTATAAGATTCAATACTCTGTACATATTGTTTGACTAAAATACTATACCGATCTCTCAAAATTCTATCTTCTTTAGATATAAAACGTATCGGCAAACGTTCAACACCATTATTAGAGAGGCTATTTGTTGTAGTTAATATAATTCCTTTCTGTTGGTCACTTGAATAACAAACTTGCTCTTCTTGCGATCTTGGAATTAGTTCAATATCGTAAGTGACCTGTATGTCTGGCCTTGGATTATATACAATTTCCTCCACATAATTTGTCAACTCAACTTTCAATTCGGAATAGAAAGGCGGAATCACTTGATACGTTTCCTCGTATTCATATCTAAAATACAAGGCTTCAGAATTTTGATTATCACTATCTATAAAAAGTTGTATGCCTTCCTCGCCGCTGGCATTTGTGATGAGTTCGCCATAAAGATCTGTTATCTCTGATATCGGTGTCAGACTTTTTGTAGACGATTGAAATCTTTCTCCTTCAGTTGTTGTAATATTTAATGTATAATTCACATTTGGAATGGCCTGAAACTCGAGCTCCGATTCGTAAACACCTTGACCGATAGGATTAAATAGAAAGATGTTGCCTTCGCTATCTTCTACACTAACAGCTGCGCCATCTTCAAAGGCACCTACTTCTTGATTAAGTTCATAGGTGCGCGACAACTTCAAAGTATGCTGCTTAAATTCATTCGTCAGTGTTGCCTCAACAACCAATGAGTTTTGAAAGTCAATTGATTGTATCTCGAAAGGATCCCTGCACGACACTAAAGATAACGTCAGTAGTAGAGATAAAATATATATTTTTTTCATTTTCATAATTAATCTATCCAAAAATCAGGTCTTATATTTGATGATACTGAAGTGCAATTACCACATTCAGGGTTTACCAATGTCCATGTCCCATTGGTGTTTGGTGTGGGTGGAGCTGCTATTTCATAATTAGAATTCTCATCCATAAATCTTGTGAGTAACACATAAATAGCTATTCGTTCATTTCTGTCGCCATCGTTAACTGTATTATCGTTAAACTCGAGAATTCTTACATCACATTCGTATAGATAATCTGGTTGTGGTATGTCAAAATCGGCATAATCCACAAAAATCCGCTTTTCAGATATCGAAGACACATCAAAAAAACCGATTACATTTATGGATGGATTGCTCAATGAATTGATATTACCAAAAACAAATCCTGGTTGGCTCTGTGATAAAATATTGTCAACGTTGCCTAAATTATCTAGCGTCTCATAATAGGTATAGGACTCAATACTTTGTCCATACTGTCTTACCTTTATGCTATAGCGATCTCTTAAAACAGCATTCTCTTTATTAATGAATCGTATAGGAAATTTCACCACATTATCATTTGTGAGATTATTGGTAGTTGTTACTATAATGCCTTTTTGTTGGTTACTGGAGTAACAAATTCCTTCTTCCTGTGATCTCGGTACAATGGTCACGTTATAAAATGCCTCCAGATTTGGTATTGGACCTGGGACATCATTAAATGCATCAAAATAATCTGTTAGTAAAGCTGTAAACGGATAATAAAATGGAGCGACCACCTGATAGGTCTCTTCATATTCATACCTAAAATAACCAGTACTATTATCTTGGTTTTCACTGTCAATGTAAAATTGCACACCTTCTTCTCCTCGGTCATTCAGCGTCAATTCACCATAAAGTTCAGTGATTTCGGACGTTGAAGCCAGAACGCTAGATGACGATTGAAACCGCTCGCCGTCCGCTGTAATGATATTTAAACTATACGTGACATTTGGCATCGCTTGGAATTCAAGTTCTGATTGATATATGCTTTCTCCTAAAGATGTGAAATTATATGTATTACCATCACTGGCTTCTACGGTAACGGTGGCATTATCTTCAGAGATTTGTGTTTCTAAATTTAGTTCATAGGTACGTGACAATTTTATGACATGTTTCTTCAATTCATTGGTAATAGTGGCTTCAACGACCAATGAATTCTGAAAATCAATGGATTCTATTTCAAAAGCATCCCTACATGACACTAAAAATAACGTCAAAAGAATAGGTACTATATATAATTTGTTTGTTTTCATATTTAATCTTCCCAAAAATCGGGTCTTATATTAGAGGATATGGAGGTGCAATCTCCACACTCTGGGTTAACCAGTGTCCAGATGCCATTTGGTTCAGGAATAGGTATATCTACCAATTCAAAACCTACGTTAAACTCTGGAAATCTCGTCATTAATCTATAGATTTCGTATCTATCATTTCGATCTTGATCAGCAATAGAATTATCATTGTAATCAAGTTCGATGACTTCACAATCATATAAGTAGGGCGGAGGGGTTAGACCAAAATCAAAATAGTTGAAAAAAATACGTTTTTCAGTCACTGAAGACACGTCAAAATAGCCGATAACTTTTTTTTCAGGAGTGTCTGCTGAAGTGATATTGCCAACAACAAAACCTGGTTGACTTGGTGACAATATGCTTTCGACATTACCCAAATCTTTTATAACACTGTAGTAGCTATAGGCTTCTATACTTTGTACGTATTGCTTTACTATAATACTATAACGATCTCTGATAATTCCGTCATTTTTATTAATAAAACGTATCGGAAATTTAGTTACTCTATTTTCTGTAAGATTACTGGTAGAAGTCAATAAAATGCCTTTCTGTTTTTCTGTTGTATAACAGAATCTTTCTTCTTCGGGTCTCAAAATAAATTCTACATCATAATCTACAATAAAATCATATGTATTAATTAGTACTTCATAATTGGTGAAAATGGGCTTATAAGGATACCAATTTGGTGCAATGATCTGGTAGGTTTCTTCATATTCATATCTAAAATAGCTGGCGTCTCCATTCTGATTGTCGCTATCAACATATATTTGAATACCTTCCTCATCGCTTGCGTTGGTGGTGAGCTCTGCGTACAAATTGGAGAGTTCCGAAATAGGTGTCATTTGTATGGCATTTGATTCGTAACGCTCACCTTGAGACGTTGTTATGAGCAGTTGGTAGTTTGTA
>JBBSOJ010000253.1:0-4723 GCA_038259855.1 Flavobacteriales bacterium | reverse complement strand
TGCCGAAAATCTTATTTTAAAGTGTAATTTCCATTCGCCCATTGTAGTGTCGGCTCCATCCATTCTCTTAAAAGTTTGAACAAGAATCCGTGTCCCATTCCTGTATTTAATTCGATTTCTTTAAAATGCTTTATCTCACAAGTCGAGGTGTTCTTTCGCTCTAGTGCAGAAACTCCATACGGATCGGATTTTTCGTAAATGGTTAAAATATTGCCACAATAGTTGATGTCAGGTATGTTTTGTAGGTCACTATTCATAAAACTCGCAATAAACACAAAATTTAAATCGTCATTATTCGCCAAGGTCGAAATATATTGAGCAATATAGCCACCTTTAGATGTTCCAACAACAGTAATATTTTTAGATAAAATTCCTGTTTTAAGTAAGCTGTCAATTTGGTTCATAACCGTGAGGGCATAATCTCTTGCGTTGACGTTTCCGTTTCTTTTTTCGCTTATAACAATAAAACCACTTGTTTCAAATTCAGCTATAATTTCTGCATATTCAGTCCGGCCGAATTCGGGATGTGATTCATTTAGTTGATGTTCCTCTAAAAATCTGTTATGAAGGAAAAATATAAATCGATCATCATTTTTATTTTTGCAGGCCGATATTGTAGCGCAGAAAAGAATTCCAATTAAAACGCTTATCTTCATTTATTTGAGATTTTGAGACATCTACAACGAGTTATATAAAATTGATTTTAGCAGTTAATTATCATGAATTTTTCAAGTATAATTATACCTGAAAATTATTAAAAATTAATCCAGTTAAAGATAGAAGCATTACTATTTTAAGACGTTTTAATAAGAATTCTTAATTGCTAAAATCAATTGTATAATCAGAGGTTGTCCCTGCCTCAAAAAACAACGATTCAATTTCAATTGTTGAGACGCCATCAATAGTTCTATAAATTTTTAATTCTATGGGTTGGTTGGCTGCAATTTCAATAACATGGTTTTGTTCGGATTCACTATTCCAACCTCGAATTTGTCCATCAATGGATTGAGAAAATCCAGTTGGTCTGGGATATGAAAATTCGGTCATTAAACTATTGCCTTGCTGAATTTGATCGAGATTTAAAAAAGATAAATTCAAATAAGCTTTCCTAGGTATATTATGATTTTGGATTATGAGGGTATCTCGATTCAGTTCAAAAAACGCATTAATTCCATTTAAATTAGATGCCAAAAACTCGTTAGTCTCTATGCGATCGTGGTATAATCTATGGAAGCCATCATCTAATTCATCATCCCTTAAATAAAATTTCAAACTGTAATTGCCTTCTGCATCTGTTGTTGTTGATGCCTTTGTTCTAATGATATCAGGGCCTGAATTTGGGTCGTGATCCCAAACTAAACTGATTTTCAGATTTGGTATAGGGGTTGAACCATCATCGGTCATAACTTTTCCAACTATTTCAGTACAATCCGCTTCACAATTTTGACTTATAAGGTCGTCCTCTTGTTTAGAACAGCTAAAAAAAAGAAATAGTCCTGAAATAATCGCTAAACTAAACGTTCCTATTTTCATTGATATATTATTATTTCTTTATAGATGAATAACTTACTAAATGGTTGCGTCAAATTGCTTCAAATGGTTGTTCTTAAGAATAGTTGCTTGGCATAAACTTCTAAAATAATAAAAATTGGCCGAGCCTATGTAAATTCTGTAGTAATTATGATGTTTGGCTTATTTTGAAGTTGAATAGCTTGCGAACAAGAAGTGTTGCCCGTGAAAAGTAAAACGTAATTAATGGATGAAACTGAAAATCAAATATTACTATTATAAATGATCTTGTGATCAAAAGCGAGATATCATTTAGATAGCTTTTTTGTATTGGGTTGATGCTTCACCAAAAACAGATACGGATTTGTCTTAAATAAAAAAGGCTTCAACATACGTCAAAGCCTTCCCATTATTTATAATCCTGGTGTGCGTTTTTTACCGAAACGCTCATCATTAAATTCACGTCGTTCGTAAAAATCGTCATTGTCATAGTCGTCCTCGTTTCGCCTTCTTCTATCTAGGTCTAACGCGTCGTCGGTTATAATAACGTCATCATTGACATCGTTATTGTAGCGTTTTTGCTCAAAACTGCGTTGATCATTTGTGTTATGATAGGCTCTAATTTCCTCACGTACAATTTCTCTGATACGCGCTTCACTTGGGAGGTCTTTATTGCTGGATCTATCGGTAACAAGTGCCGAATCATTGTCATGATCTGTTGAACGGCTGCTTCTTGCATACGAATCCAAAACCTGATTTTCGTAAGAGCGTTCTATACTGTCGCCTTTGCGATAGCGCTTGGTTTCTGAAAATGTCTGATGGTCTAAAATATCTGTGTACACAAATTTAGAATCTGTATTGAGATCCACCAATCCGATAGGAATGATGATGTGATTTTCTCCATCTTTATTTACAAATTCCCGAACTTCCAAATGTGTTGGCCTTCCGTATGGGTCGTGATTTGCATCTATGATGGTCTTATCAACTTCCACGTCAAGGTACACGACGCGTTGCGCATCAATATTTACCATTAAACTTTCAACCTTACCAACCACGCGATTGTTAAAATCTTTTACATCCCAGCCTCTGATGTCCGGGTAACCATCTGAAATTTTATAGTCAGAAAGTTCATTCATATTATAGAGGTGTTTTTTATGTTCTGTCATGATAATTATATTTAAGAGTTCATATTATTAAGTACGTCATTCGCTTTTCTGAAAAATGCCTGAAGCGTAGTTTGTTGTTTGTCTAAAGCCGTAGCGTTTATCTTCGTTGACGTTTGTTTTAAATCGGTAACAATATTTTGAAGATCAGGAAAATGTTTGATTTGGATCGATTGTAAAACAGTCACAATCTGATCACTTACAGTTTTCAAATTTGTTCCAGACGTAGTTTCCATTGAGTTGTTGGCCATAGTATCCATTGTCATGGAATATTGCTTGAGATCTTCAAGGGCTTTTGAGCTTTCCAAATTATATTTGGATGCTTTTTCAGCAACTGCTTTAGAAAGATTATGCAATGCTGTTTTGGTATAAGTAGTGTCCGTTCCAATTCTTGTGGAATCCTTGATAGACTCGCTATAGGTCATTAAAACAGTCCCTGAATTTTGATAGTCTGCAGTGTCATCATAGGTCGTTGTGTCTTCATAAGTTGTAGAATTAAGATCATCAAATTCTTCCGTGTCAACGTCATCTGAATAATCGCCATCCTCGTTATTTACAAAAACGAAATAGGCAACCGCTGCCAATAAAATAACTACCAATAGAATCCAAGGCCATATTGGTTTTTTCTTTTCAATTTTAATTTCTGCCATAATAGTGTTTTTAGAGTTTTAGAATTTAATCGTATCAAAATAGGATACTTAAAGATTTTTTATCTTCAACTATAAAACTAATCCCGTTTGAAAAAGGAGATTGGCTCAATAAAAATTAATGTTGACTTTAACGGGATTGGGACAGGTCCGAAATTTGTAAACGGGTTGTAATGAGGAGTGTTTTAAAAAAGAAAGCTATTTCGATACTAAATTAAGTTCGTTTGAGGACTTTAAAAGAACGCCTCTTAAAATTCCCATAACTTCCGATGTCTCTTTTTGTGGAATTAAAAAGGCCTCCAAATCTTCCGGATTGACGACTTGTTCGGAACTATCTATAAAGCCATATCCGCGATAGACACCATCCCTAATAATGATAAAGGCCTCTTCATTGATGGTCCTACCTTTCTCTTTTAGAATGATATTTTGATTTGAATTTTTGATATGGTCAATCGCCAAATTAACCCGTTCATTATAATCCAAAAGCGATTCCTCATCTTTACAGACACCTTTGCAAGAGTTTAATTTGAAGTGTGAGCAGGCCCAAACACTTTCTTGTAAATGACAATATTTTGGACAGAGTTCAAATTGATCACAAATCTGTTCGAGATACAATCTACAATCGCGAATGCTATGGAAAATCTGAAGCGGATGTGGTGTTGCTTTCAAAGTATTGAAAGCGAGATGAGTTAAACCTTGTCGGTCTTCAAACGAGAACACAGCATATGGTTTTGGAACACGTTTGGCAGCGCTGTTGTACGTAGGAAAATGATGTTTGATGGCCGCATCTTCCATTAATCGTGCGATAAGGTCACTTCCAGAAAGTTCAAAATCGATATCAGCCGTTTCTCTGCAAAGGTTAAGTTCCTTTTCTTTCTTGTCGTAAAAATGACCAAGCACCCGTTTTTTGAGATTAATAGCTTTCCCTACATAAATGATTTTACCTTTTTTATTTTTGAAATAGTAAATGCCGGGCGCATTGGGTATGCTATTGAATAGTTCGCTGGAAATGTGGGAAGGTAACGTGGCTTCTTTAGAGCTTTTTTTAAGAAAATTGGTAAAGGCGCTTTCGGAATTTTCGTGCGCCAGTAATTTACTAAATAGCTTGACGGTCGCTTCAGCATCACCTCTTGCTCGGTGTCTGTCCACCAAATCGATGTTCATTGAATGGCATAACTTTCCTAAACTATAGGAACGGAACCCAGGAAATAAGGTGCGCGATAACCGAACTGTGCATAATTTTCGTCGTGTAAAATTAATATGGAGTGCTTTGAATTCATTGCGAATGATATTATAATCAAAATTGACATTATGAGCCACAAAAATGGTGTTTTCGGTAATTGAAAATACCTGTTCAGCAATGTCCCCAAAAGTTGGCGCATCAGCGACCATGGCATTATCGAT
>JBBSOJ010000252.1:0-4736 GCA_038259855.1 Flavobacteriales bacterium | reverse complement strand
TGCTACATTGAAGATCGAGACGAAAACCATATCCATTTTGTGGATGGTACAGAAGGTGGTTATCGGATGGCAGACTTAAAATTGAAAACTAAAATAGGCAATCGATTCGCAATTTAAATTGACCTTTTATTAAGATTGATAATGTCCAGTTGCTGCATCAAGAATTAAGCATCTCAAATTTGCCATGATTTTTGGTATTGTTTTTATTTGTTCTGTCAAAACTTAACAGCTGCATAAATAAACTATTATGCGATCGAATCGATTCTTATTTCAAGATCAAAAATTCACAGCGTCTGTTTATGGAAAATTCTTCTTCTGTGCAAGAATCACCACATGGCACTAGCGGTTTTGTCTCTCCGTAACCCTTTGATCGTAAACGGTCTCTGCTGATTCCGTTTTCAACCAAATACTCCAGAGTGGAGGTAGCTCTGTTTCTGCTTAAGCGCAAATTATACTCTTCCGATGCGCGATTATCTGTATGTGCACCCAATTGAATTTCCATACGGTCGTACTTTTTAAGTAGATCAACCAATACATCCAAGGTTTTGGCTGCTTGTGATTTGATGTCCCATTTATTGAAATCAAAATAGATATTTTCCAATTCTATATAAATGTAGCCATCTTCCTTTGTAACGACAATATCTTCTGCATCATCATAGGACTCCAATTCCAATTCTATATTGAATTCAATTTCACCATCATCATTTGTGATCAATGCTTCCGTGGCAGGAATATAAAAATCGCGATACGCCTCAATAGTATAGGTTGTGTTCGGTTCGGTATTCATAACATATTCAGCATCTTCTCCCACGACCATTTGACCCACGATGACGCCTTTATCATCAAATAGCGTGACTGTTGTTCCTGGTAATAAATTTCTACTGTTTTTATCGATGACGGTGCCTGTAACAATAAATCGTCTTGGATTTTCGGCTCTTTCGAAGGCATAAAGATTATCTCCGCCATCTCTATTTGAGGAAAGATAGCCCATGTTTTTATGTTCATCGAGCACATAGGAAAAGTCATCCATACCAGTATTAATCGTCTCTCCGAGATTTAGGGGTTTTGAATAGATACCATCGTAAATTTTACTCATAAAGATGTCTAGGCCTCCCAACCCTTGGTGTCCATCTGAAGCGAAGTAGAGCGTCCGTTCAGAATCAACATATGGAAATTGCTCTCTTTTCGTTGTATTGATAGTGGTCCCCATATTGATTGGTTCACCGAATCCATCTTTTAGGATATCCACGAAAAAAATGTCGAACGAGCCTACAGTACCTGGCATGTCGCTCGAAAAATAAAGTCTTGATTCGTCTTTATTTAACATGGGATGTTGGGTAGAATACAATTCGCTTGAAAATGGAAGTTGTTTCACGTGCATCCAAGCGCCATTTTCAAATTCTGCCTTAAACAACTTTACGACGGCAATTTCAACACCATCTATCAATACGCGTTGATCATTGGTTCGTGAAAAATACATCGTTTTTCCGTCAGAAGTAAAAACAGCATTACTTTCATGGGTTTTGCTATTGATACTATCTGAAAAACGTTCGACGTTAGTAAGTTCTTTACTGTCAGTTATGTCGCCTTGATAGAGATCTAAATAAGGTTTTTTGTTCCAATGATACATGGGGTTGTCACTATTTCGAGTGGATGCAAAAACCACTTTATCACTGAAAAAGCTCATTCCGAAATCGCCCGATGCGGTGTTTTCGGTCATTCGTTTTATCTCATAGTTATAGGGAATGATTTTCTTTAGATGCGCTTTGAATTTTTCTGTGTTTATATCATAACCAAGATACGCGCTCATGACCTCATCACCGGTCTTATAATCATTAACGGCCTTTAGCACATTGGCATACCTAAAAATCACATCTGGAGATAAACTGTCCTTATAATTTAGATAAAGTTTGGTGTAAGGCGCCTTGGCAAATGTCATTTGAGAATTAAAGAAATAAGAATCCCCCAAATTTTGCAGCACTTCTTGGCTTTCATCTAATTGCTCATACATAGCGGCGGCTTCAACGTAAGATTTGTTTGAAAATAAGGTATGAGCTCTTTTGAGAGTTGCCCTCTGTCCAAATACATTGAGGCCCGTTATCAGAAGTAAGAAATATAAAAGTGGTTTCTTCATATTAAACGTTTTAGAAAAATCGGGGCGATTTATCATAGCCTTTATTTGGGATAATGCGGTTGATGTCCACCAATAACATAATTTCATGAGAGCCAGAGTTGAACTTTCCAAGATTGCTTATGGTATAATCATAGGCATAACCCACTCGGAGCGACGGTGAAATTCTTATATTGAACAAGCCACTAACTGAATCGTCCAAGCGATAGCCGACTCCAACTTCGACCAAATTATCGATCAGAACGTTGGCAGTCAAATCTAATGATAGTGGAGCTCCAGCAACCGCTTTGGTCATAAAAGCTGGTTTAAGTTTTAATTTATCGTTGAGATTAAATACATAGCCACCAGTCAAAAACATATGTAGTTCCTCCGCTCCCGCTGCTACAATGCCACTATCGCTATCAAGATGTCTGGATTTCAATAAATTGGGAGCCGACAATCCGATATAATAGTGTTTACCGAAATAAAAAGCACCCACACCAATATTTGGAAAGGTCTTACTGATATTGTTGGCAAAAGCGGCATCAGGTTCTGGATCAGAATATACGAAGCCATTAAAATTAGTGCTAAAAAACGTTGCGCCCGCCTTTATACCAAACGAAATTTTAGTGTCGTTGCTTATAGGTATGACGTAATTGACATCGGCATATACATTGGTTTCAGAAACAACATCACCGATAGCGTCATTGATAATGGACAGGCCTCCTTCCAATCTATTAAACAAAGCTGTGTGTGCAAATGCAGAAACAGTCCTTGGACCTCCAACCGAACCTTCCCATTGGGTCCTGTAAATTGTTCCAAGATGAATGGTTTCGGGAGAATCTGTGGCATAGGCCGGATTAATGACGCTCATGTTATACATGTATTGCGTAAACTGCGGATCTTGTTGGGACATCATAAAGAAGCCAGACAGCCAAATCATCGCTTGAATACAGTATATGGTATATTGTTTTGTCATCATTATGTTACGCCTATTATCGACTTAAATATACACGTCCTTGTACAGGTTCTTTTGAACCATTATTGAATTCTAAAATATAAAAATAAACTCCTACAGGAAGTTTGGAATTTCCAAAACCAGAAGTTTCTGTTGATGTTCCGTCCCAATTTGGCGTGTCTCTATTTCCTTTATATAAGATAGCACCATAGCGATTGTATATTTCCAAAGTAAAATCTGGAAATAACGGTCTGATATTCAAGATGTCAAAATCGTCATTGGTGCCATCATCATTAGGGGAGAAACCATCGGGGATCAATATCTCGAGTTCTGTACAGGTGTCAATAGAGACCGTCACGGCAAGCCGAATAAAACTGTCACACCTATTGTTGGTCGTGATGCTGCCATAATATGTGTTTCCATCGATTAGTGGTTCGGACGCTTGATATGGAATTCCATCAGTTGGGGCATCATACCATGTAATGGATTCACTTTCTGCAACATTGTCTGATAAATCTTGAATCGTAGGATCATCTTCTGAACAAAAGACATCACCATCAGCAATGAGTGTTGGGCCAGGTGCATCAAAAATCTCAAAGGTTATAGGCGCGATGCTTGAAATGTCAGCACTGCATTGTGTACTAATAAAAAGTAGTTGGGTGATTGTAACTGTAGTAATACCAGGAATGGTCAGCGCTGTTTCAGGAATGAAAAAATTAGCCATGCCACTAATAACCTCAATGGATGCTATATTATTTGTAGAAGAGTTAGATCCTGTAAGATCATAAACTATCGCATACGTCCCATCAATTAATAAATTGGCATTAGATACTGTAACTTGACCATCAAGTCCTAAACAAATCGATGCAGCAGACAGAATAGCATCTGTAGCATCAGGGGCAGGATTTATAATGACAGTTACTTGAGCAGAGGAAGTGCCTCTACATGGAAGCGTTGCATTTACGGTATATGTATAGGTGCCAGCAAGATCAATCGTTGGATCAAATAATCCACTGCCGCTGGAAAGTGCTGGAGACCAAGTGCCACCAACGTCAGGTGTCCCACCAAGACTATTAAATAGATCCGTAATAACGCCATTATCACATAAATTGACGGAGGCATCACTTCCGGCAGTTGGTTCTTGTATGATGCTCACTAAAACTGTTGATGTTGACGAACAGGTTGTTGTGCCAGCAGCAGTAACTGTATATGTATATGTTCCAGCCGTGTCCAAATTGGGATCAAATATTCCTGTGCCACTGTTGAGTGCCGGACTCCAAGTTCCTCCCATTTCTGGCGCTCCACCAAGACTATCAAATAAATCAGTAGGTAAACCGCTCTGGCAAATTATCAATGTACCGCTGGTTCCAGCCTCTGGTGGTGAAAGTAATGTCACAATAATAGTCGCCGTAGCGTCATCGCAAGGTGCTGTTCCGGAAACGGTGTACGTATAGGATCCTGCGGTATCCACGTTCGGATCGAAAACACCCGTTCCACTCGCGAGTGAAGGGCTCCAGGAACCGCCATTGTCGGGCGGTCCGCCAAGACTGTCGACGAGGTCCACTGCGGGCCCATTGTCACAAAGATTTAGAGAGCCATCGGTCCCAGCGTTCGGTGGTGGCAAAATGGTTACCGTCACCTGTGCCGTGGCGTCAACACAAGGAGCCG
>JBBSOJ010000251.1:0-4744 GCA_038259855.1 Flavobacteriales bacterium | reverse complement strand
TTCAGTTTTTCGTTCCAGAGGAGTTGATAATGGTCTTGTTTGTAGTCATCGACTTCATTATCGTAAAACTGTGTAGTACCACTCTCATCGGTATATTGCCCCGATGGGTTGAAGGTTCTATCCGAGTTAAGCGTCTCCAAATCGATACCGTTATAGGCCTGATAGGTAAGCTCGCTTCCACCAAAAGTGATCAACTTAATCAACGTATTGTCATCAACATAAGACCCTTGGAGGAAATACGATTTTAGATCGGATGTGGCGCGGTCAATATACCCGTCTGATTTGATATTGGAGAGACGACCCGCGATTTCGATATGGTCATTCAATAAACCTGTACTGAATTTGACGGTATGTTTTCGGGTATTAAAACTCCCAAAACTATTGGAAATTTCGCCGCTTGCTTCTTTGGAAACCGCATCTGTCAACACATTGATACTAGCACCAAAAGCACCAGAACCATTAGTGGACGTTCCTACACCTCGTTGCAACTGAAGACTTTCAACGGACGACGCAAAATCGCCCAAATTCACCCAGAACGTTCCCAAGGACTCCGCATCGTTGTACGGAATTCCATTGATGGTGACATTGGTCGACTGTGCGTTAATACCCCTGACGCGAATACCTGTGTATCCAACGCCCGCCCCAGCATCAGACGTCGTAACGACCGATGGCAAATAATTTAATAAAATAGGAATGTCCTGACCTAGATTACGCTTTTCAATATCCTTTTTAGTAACGTTGGAATGCGTGATTGGTGCCTTGGCGTCTACCCTGATCGATTTGACGAGGACTTCATCTAGTGTTTCGACTTTTGTGGAGTCTTGGACTGTTACTTGTGAGTAGCCGGAAAATGCAAATGAAACTAAAATTAATAAAAACAATGGTTGTTTAAGGCGTCTGGAAGAGCTCTGCT
Organism: Flavobacteriales bacterium; assembly: GCA_038259855.1. Classification (GTDB taxonomy): domain Bacteria; phylum Bacteroidota; class Bacteroidia; order Flavobacteriales; family Flavobacteriaceae; genus JBPOFM01. The sequence continues at coordinate 3,831 of JBBSOJ010000251.1, read as the reverse complement.
CTCTATATTCAAACAAACGATAAGTTGTTTTCGATAATGCTCGAAGTGACGGAAATGGGAATAAATTTTTCATTACGATTACGATTATAATCGAATAAAAAGAGGTAATTATTCTTTGTTAAAAATTGATTGTTTTGTGAACATATGGCTAACAATTGCTACGTCGTTAAAAACTACCCGCAATGACGCCATTTGTTCGAAATTCCTAAACAGCATTACCTGTTCTAGGTTCAATGGGTATGATCTCAGCCGTTGTGATTTACGATTTTTGATAGACGATTTAAGATTTTTTAAGTCTCGTCATCGCAATTATGAAATCGTACATCAAAAAAGCACCCCTTTTTTGAGAACGGGACAAAAGTAGTAAGGATTTACGATTATTGAATTATGTTTTACACTTTTTTTTCCATCTTATTTTTGATGAAACTTTTAGCAGCTAAAGATCTTAAGATTACAGCAGAAAACTGTAAACTGAAGACTAAAATTCAATCCAACTCCGGAGGCTTCCGATTGGCCTTTCTTTCTGAACGAACTTTCTTTTTCTTTAAGCGTTTTTTTACCACGGCTCGAGGAATTCGGGTGGCAATGCGTTTTTTTGGGACAATCAATCCGCTTTTGATAAGATCGAAAAAGCGATCGATGACCAGCGCTTTGTTTTTATGTTGACTGCGACTTTCTTCACATTGAAGCAATAAAAGGTTTTCTGTGGTCAACCGATTACCGATGGTACGTTTCAATCGGTTTTTTTCAACATCAGACAAGCCATTTGAATTTTCCAGGTCAAAAGTCAGCTCGACTTTGGAGGCTACTTTATTCACATTCTGACCTCCAGCGCCAGAACTTCTAACGGCTTTAAATTGTAGTTCGGATTGTAAAATGTCTTTGTTCACAGACGAAGAATTATTTTAATTGGTTGATGATGAATCAACGTTCGCGTTTTGAATAAAAGCAACAAGCCAGAATAAAGACGGCCTACTGCCTACTAAAATTATTTTATTTGATGCGTCGGCTTCAACAAATCAGTGACTGTTTTTACCGGGTTAAAAGTGATCAATGGTACTTCCACAAAAATACTGTTCCAATATGCCATACTTCCATTCCAAAGTCCTGGCGATTCCAAGGCTTTTAATTCTTGCCCGTTTTTGGTTTTTATAGTGATAAACGACGTCTTTGGATCTACAAATTTCTTAAGATCAAACTTGTCGCCTTGGTAGTTTTTGATACCACAAACGATGTCTACAGGATTAAAATGAGTGGCATTTTTAAGAATTTCCTTTTGGCCTTTGTTCTTTTTATCGACCTGTGCTGATTCTACAATCTGCAAAGAAATTGTTCCCGTATCGTCTTTTACCCAAAACGGTCCTCCGCCAGGCTCACCTTCATTTTTAACCATGCCACAAACCCGAATTGGCCGATCTAACTTTTCGATCAAATATTCAATCTGATACTTTGACGAAAATTTGTCAAACTCCTTGTTGATTTTTACCTGTAATCGATTTTTCAAAAATTCAGCAATGGTGTCGATGTCATCACTATTAACAGTCTCACTCTGCAATGTTTTCAAATGCCTGAATGCCTCCGTTTGAATTTCCAATAGCATCCCAGCGAGCATCTTTTTATAAATAGCGACTTCTTCTTCATATTTAAAAACGACCACATTATCAATGTTCTTGATAAATATAAGGTCTGCATCCAATTCATTAAGATTTTCCAAAAGCGCGCCGTGACCCGAAGGTCTAAATAATAACTGTCCGTCGTCCTCTCTAAAAGGTTCATCTTGCAGGGTCACAGAAATGGTATCGGTCGCATCTTTTTGATATGAAAATGAAATATTGAACGTGGTATCCGTTTTCTTTTCTACAATAGACTGAATCCTTTTGAACTCATCATCAAAAATATGATTGTGTTTTTCAGAAATGGTAAAATGCAAATGCGCCTCACGCTTACTTGAACAATACAGTGCCGATTCAAATAAATGTTCTTCAAATGCTGTTGAAATATGTCCCTTGTATTTGTGAAACGGCAGTAGGCCTTTTGGGAAAAATCCGTAGTTCAATCGGTTCTCATCGAGCATTGATTTAACGAAAAGATATTTTTGCTTATCGTTAGAATAGGTTTCAAAATTAGAATCGTATTTCTTCAATTCCATCAATACGAGGTCATAAAATGGCAGCTTCTCAATCCCAACCAAAAACACAGATAAATCTGTGTCTTTATGACGATTAATAAATGAATTCAAAGATTCTTTTTTGGGATCGTATGACTCCAAAAAGTTGAACAAGGTTTTGAACATTCTGGTAGCAGCGCCAGAAGCAGGAATAAATTTCAGAATACAAATCGAATCTCTCTTGGCGTCGAAGTACTCAGCATACTGCGCTTTCTCCGCGTCGGTTAATTTACAAATACCATTTCCTCCAGTAGCGGCGGAATGCAGATTTACAGGTGGCAATCCAGATTTAAAAATATCGATCTGGGCATTTATATCGGTCTCTGTAAGCCCCTTATGTTCTATTTGCTGGGTGTCTTTTTGATTGAATTTCACTTTGAGGTATTTAATAACGTATCTACAAATGTTACAGCAGTTTCAAAACGTTCAGTGTAATTTCCCTTAATGATTTCGTAAGGTTTTTGATACATTTTTAATGCGCTTTCAAATTTAAAAAATTGTTCGTTTCTAGCGTTTGGATTATCACGAATTAAATCAGAAACCCAAGGCATGTCTACGGATGTCAGCAAATATAAATCACATGTTTTCTTTTTTGCAAAATCTTCGAGTTGTGGTGGACAAAAACCGTTGTAATACATTTCTGAATATACTTTGGTTTCTAACAAATCGGTATCACAAAAGATGATTTTGTTGGCTTTTGGAATGAGTTCTGTTTCGAGTTTTAGCTGGCCATGAGCGATATCCAACACGTCATTTTTGGTCAGCTTTTCTTTGCAGAGCAGTTTTAATTCGGCATAAATCCTTGAATATTCAGGCACAAAATTGGTGTTGTAATGTGCAGCCAATTGCTGCGCCAATGTTGATTTCCCTGTTGATTCTGGGCCGAACAATACTACTTTTATGCAATCGCTATGTCCTTGTTGATGCTTTTCTTCCATGCTAAATAGCCAAAAATTGCGATGATTGTAAATCCTAGATATTGCAAACTAGTAAATGTAAATCCTTTATAAAAATATAATGGTACCGAAATGATGTCGCCGATAATCCAAAAAATCCAGTTCTCTATTTTCCGTCGTGCCATCAGCCACATGCCTACGAAGAAAATCGCTGTTGTTAAGGTGTCGACATAAGCTACCCAACTGGTCCATTTGTCAAAAGCTTGGTAAACGACAAATACGAATATTAAAGTTCCAATAAAAATTGCGATACTCGTTATTTTCTCTTTAGAAGTCATGACCGAAATTGGCGTGACGTGGGTTGCATCGACTTTTCGTGTCCAAATGTACCAACCGTAAACGCTCATGATAAAATAATAAGCGTTTATCATCATATCGCCAAGTAGTTCCCATTTTAGAAGCAAGTACACAAAAATGAGCGTGCTAATCATTCCAGTTGGGAATACCCAAATTTTGTTCTCTTTGGAAAACCAAACAGAGAGAAAGCCAAAGATGACTGCAACAATTTCTAGAACGATATCTAAAGTATCATAACCAGCATATTGCCCAAATAAAAACTCAAAAATGTGGTTCATAATCGTGTCTGTCCGATTTTACTATTTTTATGTGCAGCAATCCGCGTTCAATTAATTCAAAGGCTTCTTTGATTTCGACTGTCAATACGTTCATAACGGCATCATATTCACCATATACTTGAGTGCTCAATGG
>JBBSOJ010000250.1:0-4746 GCA_038259855.1 Flavobacteriales bacterium | reverse complement strand
TAATGCATGTCTTGCTTTGGGAAATGCGCTGGATGTTAATTTAAAACCTTTAATGGTGGAGATGCGCAGTTCAGCGGTTTGCTTTTTATATTTAAAAATATACCATAGCATTGCCAATGGCAGAAGCAACAGCAACCAAAAGAATTGTTTATTTAAGAATTCGATTCCTTCCAACATCACTCTTCCTTTTTAAGTTCAACCGAATTTAAAATCCGTTCCATAATATCTTCAGCATAACTGTCATCAGCTTTCCAAGCCAAAACCACACTCTGCATGACATTCCCGGACGTGAACAGCAACAAAACATAATTTCCTTTTTGATATTCTTCACTTAATGGTTGAGGAAAATCAGCCGTTCCGAAGACTTTCAATCCCTCTTGAGCATTTGGTGTCGTGAATTTTTCCTGTTTTGTTATCAGATTTCTTACACCATTGTTCTCAAATGTTTGCAAACCTCCAGCTGCAGCTCTATTGAGATCAATTTTAGTCGAATCTGGCAAATTTAATTTCGTAGTGCTGACTCCGATATTAATATCGCTTAAGATCGTTCCGTAACTAAAATAAGTAGTTTTCGCATTACTGATGGTGTCAAATGCTTGTGATTCTGTCCGTTTTAGCACTTCAGGTGTTTCGATATAAACCGGAGGAATTCCATAGGCACTGTACACCCATTCGCCTTCCAAGAGTTCCTTACTGTCATTGCCAATGATGGTATCTTTTACATAATCAAACCCAAACTTGACCACAAAACCTGTGAACGTCGCCATAATCAAAAACACGCTGATCACCACCGTAATGATAATTTTACGTCTCTTTTGTTTGCGTTCTTGTTCTTCTTTATAGTGTTGATTCAAAAGTTTTTCCTCTTCCGTAGGTTCTGGCAGGGCTTCCTTTACGTGATCTATCTCTATATCGATGGTGGATCTATCAATGCGAGCCAATTCAACATCAGGAGCTGATTTAGCAAATTTGACCAAATCGGCACGCTTCAGGATAGTTTCAATATTTCGAATGTCTTCTTTGCTCAATTCTATTTGATTGCCATCTTTAAGTAGATTCAATCGGTTTACCAATTCATCCGTGGTACTCTCCAGAGCTCTATCATAAACTTTTTCATCGAGATATTTTCTGATGATAAAGGTCAATTCTGAATAATAATCCTTTAGTTCCGATTGTTGCAGATAATTGCTCTCATCTAGTTTCTTTAAAGCCAATTTTGCACGCTCGTAAGGTGGTAATAAGGCAATTTCCTCTTCTTCCGTTAATGGTTTTTTACGCCAGATAAACCAGTAAAGGCCGAACGCTATCAATAAAAGTATTGCAAGTACAATAAGGGCTGTTTTCCACCAATTGCTGCTGCTTTTCTCAACTTCGATAAAAGGTTTGATATCATACAGGCCTTGCTTAAGGGTATCCACTTTGATCATATTGACTTCCACCTTCATCGAATCGGTGAAGAAGGTTTTGTCTCCAATGATGATTTTTTGTCTAGGAATGGTATAAGAGCCAGAATCGAACTGTGTAAGCCCGTATTTTTTGATGAGATTATAAGTTGAATTGTTTTTAGTGGTGTCCGTTTTGTAAGATTCAATCATTTCCAATGGCGCAAAGGATTGCCCTTCGGGGAACACTACCAATTGGGTCGTGTCTGCTTCCACTTGAATCTTATAGGTAATTTGAGCACCGATCTTAATTTTTGTTGAATCGATGGAGGATGAGACTTGCGCCTTTGAAAGGAAAGTAAAGAGAAAAAAGAAAAGTGCGAGAAAGCTGGAAGCACGAGGCCTGAAGCCTGAAGCAGTAAGCATCAAGTTCATATTTGGGTTGTTCTGAAATCTAAAATAGTTATTCATCAATCGTTACTCCTTAAGCTCTTCTTTTAAAATATCCCAGTAATTTTTTGACATAACTTTCGTCCACTCTGCAATCTATAGCGCCTGAACCTGATTTTGAAAAACTGTCTTTATAGTAATCCACTTTCTCATTATAGAATCTGGCATAATTTGTTCTCACTTTTCTGGACGAGGTGTTTACCAACATTAATTCACCAGTTTCTTCATCTTGCATTTGTACCATTCCGAGATTTGGAATGTCCTCTTCTCGTTTATCATATACTCTAATCCCAGTAATGTCATGCTTGCCAGACACAATTTTTAATGTTTGCTTGTATTCGTCTGCAATAAAATCTGAAAGGACAAAAACGATCGCCTTTTTCTTCATAACGCTCGACATAAATTTTAGGGCTTCTGATAGATTGGTTTGCTTACTTTTTGGCTGAAATTCTATCAATTCCCGTATGATTCGAAGCACATGAAAACGCCCTTTTTTAGGCGGAATGTAAAGTTCAATTTGGTCCGTGAATAAAATCAATCCAATCTTATCATTATTCTGTGTGGCAGAAAACGCTAGTGTTGCGGCAATCTCCGTAATAATTTCATTTTTGAATTGCTCTTCAGTACCGAACCATTCCGAACCAGAAATGTCCACCATCAACATCATAGTCAATTCGCGCTCTTCCTCAAAAACCTTTACAAAAGGCTCGTTGTATCGCGCAGTGACATTCCAATCGATATTTCGAACATCATCACCAAACTGGTATTCGCGAACTTCACTAAAAGTCATCCCCCGACCTTTGAAAGTTGAATGGTACTCGCCACCAAAAATATGATCAGACAAACGGCGTGTCTTGATCTCTATCTTTCGTACTTTTTTGAGTAATTCCTTGGTATCCATTTTTTGAGTCTGCAGTTGGCAATCTTCAGTTGGCAGTCAAAATTAAACCAGTTTTACCCTTGAGTAAGACTGAAGACTGCATACTGTCAACCTTTTTAAGGTACTTCGATTTCGTTGACGATCTTATTAATCAGATCTACAGAAGTCACATTCTCTGCTTCTGCTTCATAGGTGATCCCCACTCTATGACGCAACACATCATGAACAACAGCCCGCACATCTTCTGGTATCACATAGCCACGACGTTTGATAAACGCATAACATTTGGCAGCCATGGCCAAGTTGATACTACCACGGGGGGACGCACCAAATGAAATCAATGGCTTAAGTTCAGCCAATTTATATTTTTCTGGATATCGTGTTGCGAAGATGATATCTAGAATGTACTTTTCAATTTTCTCATCCATGTACACTTCACGAACCGCTTGCTGCGCTCTTAAAATGGTTTCTATGGAAACGACCGCATTTACTTTTTCATAAGCGCCTTTTAAATTCGCTCTCATGATCAATTGTTCCTCATCCTTTTTTGGATAGTCAATCACCGTTTTCAACATAAAACGATCCACTTGAGCTTCTGGCAACGGATAGGTCCCTTCTTGCTCAATAGGGTTTTGAGTTGCCATTACCAAAAATGGCCTGTCAAGTTTAAAAGTCTCATCACCAATAGTAACTTGGCGCTCTTGCATGGCTTCCAACAATGCGGACTGCACTTTTGCTGGTGCCCGGTTGATCTCATCAGCCAAAACGAAGTTGGCGAAAATCGGTCCTTTTTTTATGGAAAAGTCATTGATCTTCATATTATAGATAAGCGTTCCTACTACATCGGCAGGCAATAAATCTGGCGTAAACTGTACCCTACTGAATTTTGCGTCAATAGCCTGTGACAATGTATTGATCGCTAACGTTTTAGCCAATCCTGGCACTCCTTCCAACAAAATATGTCCCTGTCCGAGTAAACCAATCAATAATCGTTCTATCATATACCGCTGACCGACAATCACTTTGTTCATTTCAAACATCAACAAATCGACAAAGGCACTTTCTCTTTCAATTTTCTCGTTAATTGACTTAATATCAATTGCAGCAGTTTCTTCCATTATCCGTAAAATTTAATTTAGCTTAAAGTAGACTATTTTTTTAGAGGATTCAAATTTGTTAAAATTTATCGTCGCTTGCTGTTAATAATTGGTTAAAAATTGAATGATTTAATAGTATTTTAACCTCTTTACTTTTTTATTTTTAGACATCAATTCAAAACATAAGATGAAAAGCAAGTATTCAAGAATTATAGCAGGCACCATGACATGGGGTGCTTGGGGAAAACAATTTTCCTCAATCGACATGATTGACCTGATGCATCATTGTATCGAAAATGACATCACAACCTTTGACCATGCGGATATTTATGGCGATTACAGTACGGAGACCGAATTTGGTGCGGCGTTTGCGAACAGTGGCATCCAAAGAGATGCGATACAATTAATTTCGAAATGTGGGATTCAACTGATATCCAAAACAAGAAGCAATTCAGTTAAACACTATAACTACGATCAGAATTATATTATTGAGTCCGCAGAAAACTCGCTTAAATTTCTCAAGACCGACTATTTGGATTTATTGTTGATCCACCGTCCGAGCCCGCTGATGCACCCTGATGTCATTAGCGAGGCCGTGTATAAATTGAAAAAGGATGGCAAGATTCAGGATTTTGGTGTGTCTAATTTTACGCCATCCCAAGTTGAAATGATTTCGAAATCAACAGCTATTTCCGCGAATCAAATAGAATGCTCAATGACACATGAAACGCCTATGTATGATGGCACACTCGACCAAATGATAGCGAAAGAAATAACGCCCATGGCTTGGTCTCCATTAGGAGAGGTATTTAAAGAGCATAACGCGCCTATGGAAAGAATTGACAAACAACTTAACGCTCTAACAGACAAATACAGCGCTTCTAAAGACCAACTTTTATTGGCCTGGCTATTGAAACACCCTGCAAAAATTCATCCG
>JBBSOJ010000249.1:0-4763 GCA_038259855.1 Flavobacteriales bacterium | reverse complement strand
CCGTTAGACTTTACTGAAGAAACTTATACCGTTGAGGATGTTTTAAAGCGAATGCGACGTGTATTGATTTCTGCTGAACACAAATCGTCATGGGTAAAATTACTTATTTCGTTTCATAATGAATTCATTTATGATCATATGAAAGATCACAGCAAAAAGATTACCGCTTTTTTCAAAGCTGAAGAACAAGAACGCGCAAGGCTATTAAAACATTATAAAATCACAGAACATAAAGCCAGATCTTACTATGAGTTTTTGCGGTTCTGTGACCGTTTATCGTTGATTTTATGTACCGATGAAACTCCCGAAAGCAATCGTCAATTGGAAATCAATACCTCTATCAATGGTGACATCTACTTTATAAAAAAAGCGGAAGACAATACGCTCATTATTTCACCTTGGATTTTCGAAAAGGACGAATTCGAGCTGTCCGTTGAGGAGCGGATTTTAAAAGAAACCCAGTTCAAATCTTCAAAAGACTTTGAGACTGCGCTTACTAACACGGTGCCTCAATCGAAACGCTGGAAACTTGCAAAAGAATAAATGCACAGACAATATAACACGTTTAAAACCATTTTTCATTAACCTTAAATCTCGTTCAAACGCTCAATAGCGTGCTCCATATCTATTTCTGTAGTCAGTAATTCTTTAAAGTAATCGGTTCTTTTTAGCATCATTCCAGGGACGTTTTTCAGATTGAAATCAGACATTTTCAAACCTGATCTCACTTCTGACCACTTTAAGGGCATCGACACTGTGGCTTCGGTTCTTGCTCTCAAACTGTAAGGCGCAGCAATGGTCTGTCCTTTTCTGTTTTGAAGATAATCGAGATAGATTCTCGGTCCTCTCTTTTTTACAATCCGCTCAAGCGTGGTCAACTTTGGCAATCGTTCTTGAACGAAATAACAAACAAGTTTCGTAAAGTCCCTACTTTCTTCATAGGTGTAAGTGCCACCCATGGGGATATAAATATGAATTCCCGATGACCCAGAGGTTTTACAAAACGCCTTTACACCAGCGTGGTCCAAAACTTCTTTTACGACCAATACCGTCTGAATAATTTCTTCGAACGTATTTTTATCTGATGGATCCAAATCAATAATGGCATAATCTGGGTGATCTAAATTATGGATTGTGCTATGCCAAGGATGCAATTCAATACAACCCAAATTGTTCATATATAACAGCGTCGCTTGATTCTGGCATAGGAGATAATTAATTTGCTTCTCTGAAGATTTTGACTCAATGATGTGCGTTTCAATCCAATCTGGCAAATACTCGTGGTCTTTTTGGTAAAACGATTCGGCATCAATGCCATTGGGATGGCGAAGTAAACTTTCTGGGCGGTTGATGAGATAGGGCAAGATAACGTCTGACATCTGAATATAATAGTCCAAAATATCATATTTGGTATACCCCAATTCTGGAAAATAGATCTTGTCAGGATTCGTTATCGTGATGGGAATGTTATCAATATCCAACGTAAATTCAGAATCTACATGTTTTGGTTGTACAGAGTTGGATTTTGAAACAGAATTATTTTTTTCTAACGAGACACTTTTATCTTCGCGCAATCTCAAAAAAATGGGTTGTCGCATCACTTTGGATGGTGTCCATTCTGCAAATTTCACCTCACAGATTAATTTTGGAATTAGCCATTCAGCCTCTCGGCCTTTAAGCTGTTTTTTGATATCAAATACTGGGGTAGCCGCTTTTAAAACTTCAAATTTACGGTACAAGTCGCTGATTAATTGTTCTGAAAATCCCGATCCGCAGGTTCCAACATACACCAATTTTTCATTTTCTACCATTCCCAAAATCAAGGACGCAAATTTTCGAGATTTCTTTTTTGATAGTGTATAGCCACAGATAATCGCTTCGGTATTTTCGACTTTTTTGAATTTCAACCAGTTGGGAGATCGATAGTTGACATCATAGGTTGAATTAGCCTTCTTTGCAATGACACCTTCCATTCCCATCTCGATCGCTTGATTATAAACCGTAATTCCCATCGCTTCAATATGGTCACAATACTGAATGTGTGGTGCTTCCGGAATCAATTCCTTCAATAATTGTTTACGGTCGATCAATGGTAAATCGATAATATCGTGACCGTTTAAATGAAGTAAGTCAAACACATAATACATCAATAACCCTTCAGTGGATGTCTCATCATAATTTTGAAGCGCATTGAATTGAGGGATCCCTTCTGCATTTAAAAGCACCACTTCGCCATCTAAAATTGCAGAATGCTCAATACTGCTCAAATCCTCAAAGACATACCGAAATTTTTCATTCAAGGAAATGCCATTTCGAGTGTACAAGTGAACATCACCATCATTCAAATTCGCCAAAGCACGATAGCCATCATATTTTAATTCATAAATCCAATCTTTACTATTGAAGATTTTAGTACCTGGAGAAGATAGCATTGGTTTTACAATCTTTTTCAGATTTAAATTGAATTCTTTTTGATATGTTCCCGTTTGGAAGGCTTCGGACACATAATCTTCTGAATTATATTCTAAATGAATGGCATGGTCATCGTCATGTTTTATCAATAACCATTGGTTGGCTTTGTTGCTTGCACTTGAGCGTACCAAGGTGAACAGTCCCTTTAATTGCAACCCGTCAAAAATGAGTTTCAGTTTTCCTTCGTTATAATCGTTGAGCAAAGATTTGTTTTCATATAAATTCTCATACTGTCCGGAGTCCCAAATAGTCATTTTCCCAGCACCATAATTTCCTTTTGGGATGACGCCTTCAAAACTTAAATAGGCTACAGGATGGTCTTCGGTATGGACAGCAAGACGTTTATCCTTGGGGTTCATGGAAGGACCCTTTGGTATTGCCCAACTTTTTAGAACGCCATCCATTTCCAATCGCAGGTCATAGTGCAAATGGCTCGCACGGTGCCTTTGAATAACGAAGCGAGACAAATCACTTTTGTCATAACTATCTTTAGGCTCTGGCGTATTCTCCAATTGACGCTTGTCCCGATACTCATTTAAACCCATATCAGGAGGCTTTCTTTTTTCGCTTGTCTAAACTTGCTTTCAATTTGGCCATTAAATCTTTGGCAGCGGTTGGTTCACTCTTTTCTTCTTTCTCAACCTTTACCTTTTTGCCCGATGCTTTAGAATCTATAATTTTGAGAAGTTGCTCATTATAGACATCCTTATATTTCTTAAAATTGAATTTCTCGGTATAATTTTCAATTAAGGATTCTGCCATTTTTATTTCCTTATCAGATGTTTTGGTGGATGGAATGTTGACCTCTTTTGGGTCTCTGATTTCTTCCGCAAAGCGAATAACATGAAGTACAATGACATTTTTATAAACACCAATCAGCGAAAGATTTTCCTTTTGGCGCATCACAAAGGTTGCGACACCAAGTTTTCCGGTTTTTTTGAGAGCGTCTCTCAAGAGGTTATACGCCTTCCCTCCTTCTTTTTGAGGTTCTAGATAATACGGATTTTTAAAAAGCATATCAGCCACTTCTGTTTCTTCAACAAACTCTTCGATATCAATGGTTTTACTTTTCTTGACATTGGCATTCTCAAAATCTTCCTTTTCCAATACGATATAGGCGTCATCTTTTTTAAAACCTTTGACGATATCCTTATATTCGACCTCTTCGCCTGTCACGGCGTTGACTCGTTTATATTTGATATTGGCATGATCATGTTTATCGAGCATATCCAAATCGAGTCTTCTGCTTTCTGATGCTGAATACATTTTTATAGGAATTGATACCAGTCCAAAGCTTAATGTTCCGTTCCAAATTGATTTCATATAATAGCGTTTTAGGTCTTTTAATTTGAATCTTCAATTTACAGATTTTTGATTTCGATGATGAATGCAAATGAAAGTTTATGTGATTCTAATACTCATTTTGACTGTTTATTTCAAAGGCCATTTTCATAAAATTGTGATTAAGAGATTTTTTTTCTGAATTTTTTAGAGTAAGGTTTCAAGCTTTTCAATTCGATGAAATTAATATTCATTAGCTATTTTAAAATCTTAACAATAAATATAAAAATCATGAATAATCTAACAAAAACTTTAGCCTTGGTTGGGCTTTCCTCCGCTATAGCCTATATATCTTGGGGTTCAGAGGGAGAGACTGTTACCGATTATGGTCAACGATCAAAAACACCGAATCGGAATGATTCTTAAAAATCAAATTCAAATAGGAGTCCTCAATATAGTGGCAATACGAAGCATGTCACCCATTATTCCGATGCACGAACTCAAAAGATGTTCAGGAATTTGGGAATGACCGATGAACAAAAACGTCCTTATGAGCGCGATTCACTATGTAACGCCGTACTTAATGAAGACCAATATGACATGTATCGTGAATGGTTTAAGAACAATCCTCATAAATCCATTTTAAATATTGGTTAAAAAAATGTAGTCTAAAAATTAGGCTACATTTTTTTATGCCGAGTCATTTCTCAAATATTAAGAATTGATAAAACGCGAACACCATCAGAACTATTTAGTCACAAACAGTTTCATAATAGTTTTTAAGAAATCCACTTTCAAAGTCTCAATAGATTTTGGATTAATTACTTTTAAGGCCACAGTGGCTACTGGTTCATCTTTAGAATTTGTCCTTGCTATCTCGTATACGGCCGCCTCCAACATGTGCGTAGTCACTTCTTTTGTATCATACACAAGCGTTTCTCCGTCAGATTTCCGAAAACTTATTGGTTGTAAAGAATTCATATAATTCTGCAGGGATTTTGTGCGTATGG
>JBBSOJ010000248.1:0-4792 GCA_038259855.1 Flavobacteriales bacterium | reverse complement strand
CTTTGATATCTTCAATATTGTTCAACGTTTCGTATTCCTCTTCTAGCGATTCCAATTCACCAATCACAAGATTGGCATCTTTAAGTTCCTTAAAAAGAAATGCGTTATAATCATGCTCTTTGATGGCATCAGCCTTTTTGCTATGGAGCGACTTCATTTTAATTTGAAGTTTCTTAAAGTTTTCTAAATTCTCGGAATACCGCTTTAAATGATCGGCATTGGAAGCCAATGCATCGATCACCTGAAACTGAAAATCATCATTGGTCAGTTGTAAAGTCTGATGCTGCGAATGAATGTCCAATAGATGGCCTCCCAACATCTGCAAACTATCTAAATTTACAGGTGTATCATTAATAAAAGCTCTCGATTTACCAGATGGCAGTATTTCTCTTCTGATAATGGTCTGTGGCTCATAATCTAGCTCTTCAGCTTTAAAAAACTCCTTAATATTATAATTGGCAATATCAAAAGTGGCTTCAATTATGCATTTTTCAGACGCATCCTTCACATTGCTCAAATCAGCTCGCTTACCTAATATCAACGATAAGCCTCCCAACAATATTGATTTACCTGCTCCAGTTTCTCCTGTGATAATGGTCAGACCATCGGTAAAATCAACCTGAAGATGATCGATAAGTGCGTAGTTTTTTATGCTTAATGAAGTTAACATCTTAATTTGACTTGTATTGGTGGAATGTAGTGAACAGGAATTGAAATTACTTAAAAAATTCTATGCGATATAATTTAATCAGTCCTAACAATGTTAATCTATAACCTATAGAGCTCAACTATTATAAATTGTGGATAGCCAGAAATCTAATAGCTGATATCACGCCATTTAGAGGAATACGTGGGGCCTATTTTGTTGAGGACCTCAAGAACTTTATTGACATTGACGGTAGGACCACCACTAAAAATATCGGAAATTTCATCGCTCTTGGCATCAAAAAATACCCGTAGTAAAAATGAATTGGGACGGCGTTGATTCATTGTATAAAGATCCGTCAAGGAAGACGCTATAATTTCCTTTCCTATTTTAGGATTTTCCGACATAACATCGAGCCCATTGACGTGATAATCGTACAGCACGCTTCTAAACTCTTTGTACGTTGGGGATAAAAGATTATCTATTACAATGAATCGAGATTGCAATCCATCCTCCAATTTCCAACCTTTGAAGACATTATTCTGTTGTGAAAAATTGGTAATGACTTGTGCTTGTCTAAAATATTCATCGCCACCATTCGGAGCAAAGGTATCTGCATCAAGACCAAGGATCATGTATACGTGAAAGGCTAAAACGGATACTAAATTTGATTCAAACTGATTCTGATTGTAGAAAAGGTTTTGAAATTCCAAATACTGAAAACTGAAATCCTGATCATTGAAATTATAAACTGGCGTACTATAACTTGAACCAAAAACAGGTCTTGAGGACTGCACCTGAATAGTCGCCTGAAAATTATCACTATTATAATCGCCAACAATAATGTTCATGGAACAATCAATCCGCTCTTGTGGCTTGTATGTTTTTTTAGTCCACTGCGTATTATTGATAAATTCTGTAAGTTGTCGCTCTAACGTTTTGAAGACCTGCTGATTTTCATTACCTGTACGTTGCGCATTAACGACGACGGTGCAATTCAATTCTTGAGCAAAGCCTTGTGAAGCCCATAAAAATGCCAATATAAAAATACAGTTACGCATGGGTTTGTTTTATTATTTGATTTAAAATATCAGTAGCAACTTCTGCTTTGGATTTGAGATCGAAAGTCATCATATCCCCCTCATCGGTTATCAACGTAATCTTATTAGTAGAGCCTCCAAAACCAGCTCCATCGTCTTGCAACGAATTTAAAACAATTAAATTTAAATTTTTCGATTTTAGTTTAGATTTCGCGTTGTCAATTTCATTATCGGTTTCCAATGCAAAACCCACCAAAAACCGGTGTTCCTTAATAGAACCAAGAGACTTCAAAATATCTTTAGTCTTTTCAAGCTCTAGATGTAACGTCGGTTCGGACTTTTTTATTTTAGTATCAGAACTATGTTTTGGTTTGTAATCTGCCACAGCCGCGGATAAAATGGCGATCGTAGATTGTTGAAAATGTTGATGTACGGCATCGAACATATCGGACGCGCTGATAACATCGATGACTTGAATTAAACTATGTTTTACTTTTTGGCTAGTCGGACCAGCAATAAGAATGACCTCCGCACCGAGGCTAGCAGCCGCTTTTGCTATTTCAAAGCCCATTTTTCCACTGGAATGATTCCCAATAAAACGAACAGGATCAATAGCTTCATAAGTAGGTCCGGCGGTAATCAAGACTTTTTGACCTTTTAAAGGCAATTTATCCAACATATCATTTTCGATAAAGTGAATGATATCTTCAGGTTCTGCCATGCGTCCCTCTCCTACCAAACCACTCGCCAACTCACCACTCGTAGCGGGGATTATAATATTACCGTAGGATTGTAGCGTTTCAAAGGAATGAAGCGTAGAACCATGTTTGTACATGTCTAAATCCATCGCCGGTGCAAAATAAATAGGACATTTGGCGGAAAGGTAAGTCGCTAATAAAAGGTTATCACAAACACCATTGGCCATTTTAGACAATGTATTTGCTGTGGCAGGCGCAATCACAAAGAGGTTTGCCCATAGTCCCAACTCGACATGGTTATTCCAAACCGCATTATCATCTTCGTCATTTGTGAACGAAGAATACACCTGATTTTTAGAAAGAGTCGATAAGGTTAAAGGGGTGATAAAATCTTTAGAAGCAGGCGTCATAACAACTTTGACGTTAGCGCCTGCTTTTATAAATAGTCTGACGAGATGAGCCGTTTTATACGCAGCAATTCCAGCAGTAATGCCTAGAAGTATATTTTTGCCGCTTAAAACTGACATAGTTATTAGGCTTCTGTAACGTCGTCTTCAGTATTTCTGAAATAAATCTTGTCGTTCAACCATTCTTGAACTGCAAGAGCGTGTGGCTTTGGTAATTTCTCGTAAAATTTAGAGACTTCAATCTGCTCTTTGTTTTCGAAAATTTCCTCTAAACTATCATTGAAAGTTGCAAACTCCTCAAGTTTATCAACCAATTCTCTACGAATATCTGTATTGATTTGTTCTGCTCTTCTAGCAATAACCGAAATCGCCTCATAGATATTCCCAGTAGGTTCATCTAACTCATTTCTGTCGTAAGTCACAGAACTGATCGGAGCATTAGTTTTCTTTAGATCCATAGTATAGTATATTAACTTTTAGTATTATATTGTTGTGCCATCACTTCAAGTTCCCCGTTCATCGCTCCTGCTTCTGCGTTGTATTCTGAATTAGGAAATGATTTATAAAAGGATTTGTAAAGTGTTGAGGCGTTATTGATTCTACCTTCTTTTTTTCGTTCAGAACTATTAACAGCTAATTTATAAGCTGCGTCAAAACGATAGAACAAGGCAGCTTCTTTGAATGAAGAACCTGGAAATTCCAATAAAAAATTATCAAATGATTTAATGGAGGCCTGATAGTCCGATATTTGATCGTATTGTTTAGCGATCTCAAAGGCTTTCTTTTCGAGTTTATAATCCAATTCCTTGACCATTTGATTCACTTGGGCTATAAATTGGGATTCTGGATATTTATTAATGAATAATTGTAATTTTTCCAGAGCTTCTCTCGTTTCTTTTTGCGCTTTACTGTATACCGGCGAAAGCTCATAGTAACTTTTAGCGGAATAAAACAAGGCTTCCTCTGCTTTTTCACTTTTTGGGTAGGCCGCTTCAAATTGCTCAAACCTATACGCTGCCAAATAGTAATCCTTTAGCATGTAAAAAGAATTCGAATGCATGAACATTAATTTTTCCGCTTGAGGCTTTCCTCTGTACTGCGGAACAATCTGTTCGAAAAGTCGATTCGCCTTACTGTATTTACCTGCGTCGTAAAGCTCTGATCCTTTAGCAAATTTCAAGGCTATATCTTCAGATTTAAGAGCCTTTTGATATTCACCGCAAGAGCTTAAAGCACTAATTATTATAAGCGTAATTAAAAAATTCTTCATAGTTAAAAAACAGATTGCAAAAGTACATATTTATAATGTATTAAAAAATAAAAATTTGGAGCTAAAATAACGCTAGAAAACAGGGCTTTAGTATGTTTAGGTTAATTTTAACTTTTAACCAATATGATACGCACAACCACATTGATTCATATCAATATGAATCCCTTACTTTGAGAAATCGATAAGTTTATAATTTCATGATTTTTTAAATAGTGAATGCATGGCTCCCAAGTTCAATTGCCCATTGATATGCGTAATTTTCTACAATTCTAAAATCATGAATTCAGTTTATCGAGTTACATCAGTTTTACCAAATTTTGTATTTTCTGCATCAATCCTTCCGAAGCCGGCACCAAAGGCAATCTTACGGTGTCTTCGCATAACTTCAACGTTTTTAAAACAGCTTTTATACCAGCTGGGTTATTTTCTTCAAAAATGGCCGCAGTGATGTCCATGAGTTTATAATGAAGTTCGTATGCCTCTTTGGATTTTCCTTCCAATCCTAAATTGATCATTCTTGAAAACTGTTTTGGCAATGCTTGGCCTATCACCGAGATTACTCCAGCACCGCCGGCCAATACAATTCCTAAAGCCAAATCATCATCTCCTGAAATTACCAGAAAATCTTGAGGTTTGTGTTTGATAAGTTGCAGATATTGCGCCACATTATTACCTGCCTCTTTTACACCAATGATATTTTTAAAATCATTAGCTAAACGGAGCGTTGTTGT
>JBBSOJ010000247.1:0-4824 GCA_038259855.1 Flavobacteriales bacterium | reverse complement strand
GGAAACGATTACGGATTATTATAAAACCACCGGTAAAAGCGAAATTCGGTTTCTTTACAATAAGCGCTTCTACATCACTTTTAGTAATAATGATAACAGTATCAAGCTAAATCCCGATGAACTTTGGGAGGCTTTTGATATTAATGCATTAAAAGGATATAAAGAAATGAACAATTAACTATAATCATGAAGGACTCCAAACCAACAGGTGGCACCAATCGACGGGAGTTTATACAGCAATTGGCCTTATGCTATATTGCGGCCCAACTGCCATTGACATTTTTGGGATGTAAATCTGATGAAGAGGGTTTTGTGGGTTCCGGCAAGCCACCTTATAAAGTTTGGGAAGAAATGCTCATGGCTTTGCAAACGAGTCCAGATCATTTAGAGGGTAGAATGAACATTTTAATAGATTCTAAAGATCCGGAAGCGATGTTCAATTTTGTTCGTGATGAAATTTATCTGATTCCACCAAAAAGTTCATCAATGACAGGTATGGGAACAATAATGCGTTATGGTACAAAAGGCGTTTTGCGCTATGGTTTTGCAACGCCTCGGGAAAAAGCGGAATTATTGCATAAAATGTACACAGATGCAGGAATCACTTCAAAAATTATATATGAACGAACTGAAATAAAAACAGAATCTGTCCCAGCATTTTTCTTTAGACCAAAGGATAGACAGCTCCAACCAAAGGTCAATCAAAAAATGATTGATCGATGGAAAAAAGAATTAAAAGCAGATGTTGACGAAACAGAGCTTACACTAATAGATGATAACGAACAAGAAAGTAAGAAACTGGCAGATCAGCTATGGAGTATTATATACGAAAAGGATAAATTAAGACCCTACAAATTCGACTTCAGATGGGATAATTACAGAACACCGTCGGTAGCTTTTACAATCGGGGAAGAGACAAAATACGCGCATCTGTTTGATCAAACTGTCGCTTTCGGAGACTTAAGAAATGGCAACACTACAACAGAAGCAGGAGAAAAAAAATATACGGATGAAAAAGTCGAAATAACGCTGACCACTCGAGAAGGCATAAATCCAAATGACGACATAGAATTGTTGAAGGGAAGTTGGCTGCTGCACGAATTGGCAGGTAATCTATTATCTCTCGTATTTGCAAACGGACTTTCTTTGGAGCAAAAGATAGTGACTCCGATTGGTAATTTAAGGCTGTTTACGCCCACTTTGTCATTTCAGTCTTTTGATGAGGATTTGGATTATATGGCAGAGAGATCTTTCATCGGAAACGCAATTACTCTTGAGGCAGATGTAATTGATCTAAAAAGTAAGGAACCAAAATTAAACGGCAAGAACCTTTTGGCAAAAACCAATCCCGTTTTGCAAAAAAAAGTACAGAAAATTGATATCAAAGCTATACCGCGAACATATCCGCTCGTAAAACTCGAAGTCTCACCTACTGATGAAAATAATAACGTAATAGAAGGTTTGAGCGCTTCAGACTTCATAATTTTTGATAATGATCTGCCAATTTCGGCAATGATGGAAAACAACCAAAAGACTCCAAAAATTACCATGCTTTATGATACTTCAGGGAGCATGCCCAATGACTATTCAGGAAAAAAAATTGACCTTTTTATCGAAAATCTGGAACGTGAAATAAAAAATAAATATCCCAGTGTAACTATTTTGAAATGGAAAACGGATTCAAACCTTTTTACCTCGCTTTACAAAGCGTCAAAACAAGATGCAGATGTGATTATTTATATTACTGACGGCGATAATAATGACACCTATATTAGTGATTGGGAGAAGGTTTACAATGAGGGTCCTCCAGCATTGATTCTTAATGTTTACAATTCTACTGCAAAAAACATAAAGAATTCTTTCGAAATGATGGCGAAATCGACATCAGGCTTGGTGCTGGACGCTAAAAATCAAGTTGAAGTCATCGCGAAAATCGGCAACTATTTAGAAAAGATCGAAATCCCACCTTATGTTTTTACATATTATGCTTCGGAAAATGAAAAGGAGCACAAAGTAAAAATTTCAATCGACGAAAAAAGATTGACTACCAATACCAACTATAAATTTTCGATTTTGCCCACTGATGATATGATTTTGGGGAAACAATTGGCCGGTTTGTACCTGACCTTAAAAACAGGAACCCAAACGATTAATAGGACGTTGGCCGGTTGGGACCCCCTGATAGACTTTAGAAGAAAACCTTGTTATTCTGATTTTAAAGCTGTGAGAAGTGTCATTTTAGGAGGTGCATTGATCAGTGTGGAAGGTGAGGGACCAACAATGGCAAATACCATGGCGGATATTTTAAAATATAAACTATCCAATCGGGAATTTGGAGAAGCCATGCTGGACGGTAAAATCGAAGAAGCAAATGCAGCGCTTCAAAAAGGAACTTACAATTACAATACGTTGTTGGCTTCATTGATGCAACCATTACAAAATGGTGTCACACAAAATTCAATGACATTCGCCTCTGGACCTCGAATAGCAATTATAAAAAACAGAATCGGGCTCGATGAGGAAATAAGTTTTGTCAGTTTCGATTATTTACCGACCTCAAATTATGTAACCTTGGCCGAGAATCCAAAAGTGGGCTTTAAAACCACCTTGCAGAAAACGGCTCAATTCGCCCTGTTGGAAAAAAGTCTTTTTCTAGAAAGCACCTTTACCCATCTTCATGATAAGATACTTTTGGAACGGTCATTGGCCATCAAACAAAAATGGTTTCAAGACAATCCAACAACTACAAATTCTGATTTTTGGCATGAAAAGATATATAGGGGCAGTGGCCATTTTAAAATTTTTGACCAAAGCGCTTCCGTGATGTCCTATTGGCAAATCAATGCAGCTTCAGGGGAGTTGTTCGGCATTCTGGAAGATGGCACAGGTGGCGGTAGCGATGGTGTTAAATTACAACTAGAGGCGCTAAACAAAGTAATGGCAGCTTATAAAGAAGCGATTGAGAAACTTGGTATGAAGCCAGATGCAACGTTAGATCCCATCCATAAGTTTGGAAAGACTTTGGTAAGGCTGACTGCATTTGCCACAGAAGCAATCATCATAATGGATCCACCTCAAATGGACCAATTTGAGCAGGAGACATTAGCCGAATTGGCTTGTTTCAGTTACAGAAATATAATTTTTTCATTATACAAAGGCGGTGGAAAAGGGTCTTCGGGATTAGAGCATTTAATAGGTGCAAGAAGTGGTAATACGGCGTGCAATTTAACTTAAAAACAACGATTTTTTTTAAATATGATATCATTTAAGACTATGAAAACAAAACTCAACTATGTGCTATGCACAATTATTTTAAGCTATTTCCTTTTCGGAACAGTGAATAACTCTGCCCAAACTCCCAACCAAAAACCAACAGATCAACCACCGAAAACACAAGATAGTATTGATGAATGTATAACGCTTGAAGACATGATGAAACAAATCGAAGCACGCGATAAAAGACTTGAAGCAAATAAAAAAGCTAAAAACTACAAAACATTCTCAAGTCCAAACGACGCAACAAATGATCAGCGAAATCCTAATGTTGATCTTCTGTTGACCGACGATTACAACGATTTGCTGACTTTGGAACTGGCATCAAGAATCACCGGTTTTGACGCTTCACAAGCAAGAAAAACGCACATTCTTAAAGGAATGACTGGCGAAATTTTGAGATACAATTGGGAAAATGGCAGGGAGGAGATCAAAGAGAAATCGGCTTCAAATCGCAAAAGAAAAGTCTCTTTAAAAACCGACATCGTCCAGATAAAATATGTGGACTTTGAAGCCGATATGGACTCTTTTTTAGATTTCATAGGTCTTGAAGACCATCCGGAATTATCAAAAATCAATGGCGTTGGAGAAAGCGCTTATTGGAATTCAAAACAAAATCATTTAGAAGTGTATGCCAAAGGAATTTCTTTCACTCTTGAAGTGGATATTTCAGATGATGACACATTTGATAAAGAAAAAACCATTGCCTTGGCAAAACTGATTGTCAAAGAACGAATTGAGTAAAACTCTTAAAATCAATCGAAAATGAAAAACATACTAAAATTATCACTCGTCGTCTTGCTTTTGATATCCTGTAATGACTCTAATAAATCGAAGGCTATGGAAAGTGTTATCGACGAAGTCGTTGGTAATAATGACGATATAAATCAAAAATATGACCTTTTGCTAAAAGAATTAGGCACAAAAACCCCAATGACAAATGACCAATTGCTAGCAGCGTTCCCAAAAAAGTTGGGCAAGCTCAATGCATCAGAAGATAAAAACAATGAACCTAGAATCACATCAGCGAAGTCGGTCATGGGAAAATTTGGGGATGGTAGTGTAAGAATGGAAATTTTAGATGGCGCTGGCGAGAATGCAGTCGCAACAGTACTTCCTTTAAAAATCTTGCATCTTAACAAAGTAACTTCCGAGAATAACAACGCCTTTAGATATTCAAAAAAAGAACGTAATGGCATCCTGACCTTTGGTACGGATAGAGATGAAAATACGCAAGCAGAATACCAATCTGAACTTCGATTTCTTTATGACAACCGATTTTATGTACTGCTCGAAGGTAAAGCAATGGATACAGATGCGCTTTGGAATGCTTTTGATATAAGTGCCTTAAAACCGTTTAAAACTTTTAACTGACATGTTTTCAAGCTTAACACAAATTCAAGTTTCAGGACTCATAACTTTAGGGGTCTCAACGCCGTTTTTAATAAAGTCAGTGCGCAATTTGTATTTATCTAGCGCATCAAAACATTGGACAAAAGTAAGTGGTACCATAAAGGCAACTGCTGGATTTGGTTTAAAAAACAGACTGTT
>JBBSOJ010000246.1:0-4856 GCA_038259855.1 Flavobacteriales bacterium | reverse complement strand
TATTTGAATTGTCAAGTATATCAGTAAAATCAGAATAATCAAAGGCCCCAAATTCCTCTTCAGGATTCAGCAAGACCCCTTGGTCAAACCCTTCGGCGACGATGAGTGGCCGCCGTATCTTTCTATCTGCCGAGGCATAGTCGATGACCAATTTTGCCGAACCGAAACTGCCTCCATAGGATTTTGTGGCGGTTATATTGCGTCTACCTAAACCAGTTGTCGTGGTTGCGGCGTTGTTGTTTGTTGAAAGCGGTGCATTCAAAGGGTTCAGACCGCCACTACTGTCTATATGTGGCGTGGTCAAAACGCCTTCTTCAATGATTATCTTGGAATGTGAGTATAATATCTGACCGGTGTTAAGGGTCAGTTTATATTTCCAACTTTTTAAACCTGCCGAGGTGTAAGCCACCGCAAGGTTTTGACCAAACCCGGTGGTTCTATAGCCAAGCCCATCATTGGCATCTATCTGTATGGACTGTACGGTCTGCGTGGCATTGGTCAGCCATAGGTTGGTCGGGAACTTAATGGACAAGTTATAACCTTTATAGCTCCGCACACTTGGAGCCACCGCAAAGACCTGTTTGGTCAGATATGGATTCTGCCAGGTGCTGCCGACGTATTTATCCTTAAACTGATTGTTGATGACCTGTAACTTACCCGATGTTACGGCGTTACTGTTAAATTGGGCGTAGTTATAGAACAGACCGCTCAAGGTAACGACTCCTTGGCTCCGATTGGCCTGCCAACGCTGTTCATACACATCGGGCTGAATAAATTGGCTTGCATTGGCGTGGATACGAGCCGATAACAAAGTATTGTAAATCTGTTTGATGGTTACTGGCATTACATAATTGGTATCTGTAATGACGCCATTGTAGGCGGAAAGCTCTGTAAACTCAAAGGCTTGGTCTTTGAGCAGACCAAAAGGCACTCTGTTTTTTTCGAGTTACTGAAACGCAGCAATCATTTTGTTGGCAAACTCGGTATTAATTTCTTTTTGCGCAACTGCTGTGAAAACACAGCAAAGCATGACAAAAAATTGTAGAAAATTTTTCATATTTTTGAAGAGTTAAATTAAATGAATATGAGGTTTGTATAATTTAGCGCTGTAAGACTGTTCCGTCTAATGGGATGGTCTTATTTTTGTTTGCTGTGTTTCCTGAATGATTTTTAGTTTTAAGTGTTAATTTATATATCGCATATCAAAACGACCTTCTCTAACTTCTATAATTTCTTCTGCTCTTTTTGCATTGAACCAAAAAGTTCCCGAAATAATCCTTTGCTGGGTATCTAATCTATTTACAGTCAACTCTCCAATGTAGTTATCAGTTGTTATGTAGCGAATTGTGGCATTTGTATTACTTGATATCCTAAATTCTGCAAAATTTGAAATGTAATTGAATTCCCCAATAATTATAGACGTTAAACTATATGTGTTCCCCTCCAATAATTCTTCAGGATTCAATGAAATATTTACCGTTCTATTTTCATTAGAGCCTTTTTCAGTAATGGCAAGCCCAAAATGATATCCGTCTTCCAATTGTTGATAAAAACAACTTAATGTAGGGCCAAACTGGCTGCTGCCTTTTGGCAAAAAAACCTGTCCGTTGACCAAACAGCCTGCGGTGTTGGCACCGACTTGGGTGGCAGCTGGTAATTGCTCAATTGGTGTTTGGTCATCATCATCTTTTTTACAGGAAAATAATATAGTAATCAACAGCAGAGTTAATAGGGTCTTTTTCATGATATTGGGGTTTTATTTTATGGTAAATTTAGATAATTGTTTTGACAATAATTTACGGCTTTTCCGTAAACTATGTTAAGAAATTGTTGAGAATATAGAGTAACATATCCAAGGCAACTCGATAGAATTGTTAAGTCAAATTTTAGGTTATATTTTGCCAAACACCGTTAATATACTTATCAAAGTATTTATTACTGACCACCCGAATCTTGTTCTGCGCCAAAGGCATTTTCATTAAACCGTTGGTATTCGTACAACAAATCTGATAAGATATAGACGCTACTACTATCCTTTGTGGCGTTGAAGCGCTCTCTTGACCAGTTAAACGCATATCTGTCAAACAGCGGCGTGTGGACAGTGTCGGCTACTACTTTGGACATAAACAAGGTTTTATAAATATCTCCCATCACGTTGGCATTAATATAAGTGGTGTCTGTAGTGACACCATTATAGGCTGTAACATCTGTGAATTCCATTGCGTAGTCCAAAAGCATACCCGATTGAATCCTTGTTTTATCAAGGTTTTGGAATTTGGGATTGATCAAGGTTTTCCATTGATTATCGACATTGATTTGTGCCATTATAAAAAATGGTAGCAACATAATAAGATTAGTAAGTTTTTTCATAAGGTTTAGTTTAAGGTGGAATATTTATTATTGTGTGAATTGTGCGTCAAAGCGACCTTCGGTTATTTCGTAAACTATGCCTGTGCTAGGGTCTGTGACCGTAAATTCAAATGTTGCCGACACAACATTTGAATTTGTCGTAAATGCAGTAAATACAATTATCCCACCAAGATTTGAAGTGCGAAGAGTTCCACCTAAATCGTTGATATTTAAACCTCCATAGAAATTTCCTGAATTGTCAGGATTCAGATTGATGATGTTATTTAAATCTATTTGTCGTTGATTAGACCCTATAAATACCTGTCCTATTCCTTCAATATTATCTTCTGCCTGAATCCCAAAATAATACTCCCCATCCACAAACTGATAAAAACAATTGAAGAAACCACTATTATCTACAAAAGGCTCACCATTGACCAAACAGCCAAAAGTGCCTGCACCAGTTTGTGTAGCTGGTGGTAGGCAATCTATACCTTGGCAGTTATTGTTATCATCGTCGTTGTCGCAACTTGTAATGCTAAATACTTGTAGAAAGCATAACGCTATAATTAATTTTTTCATTGTTGTAAGATTTGGTGGTTATATCTGTTAGATGTAAAATCCGAACTTTGGTTGCGTTTGATCATAGTTTATTTCTATTCTAATAGAAAACATGTTTTTTAGATTTCAACAAAAACATAAGAGGTACGATAAATCAACAAATTGAATTGAACAAAATGTAAAGTCGTATATCTTTTGATAAAAAAATCAACCAGATAAAGAATGAAGTCACCTAACTAGCCTTTGTTTTAAAAAAGAAATCCCTTTGAATCTAATCAAAGGGATTTTTTTGTTGAATCTTAATTGTTTAGTATCACAATTGGCAAAACTCGGCAGCTATTAAAAACATGTCGAGCATCCTCCGATACTACATCGTTTATGCCTGACCAGTCGGTCCAAAATTCAAAGGAATTGGCGGTTGCTCATAGTCTTTAATCTCTCCATGAGCTTTTTCGAAACGACCGACGTTTTCTCCCAATGCTTTCAATAAACGCTTGGCGTGTTGTGGCGTTAGGATGATCCTTGATTTCACTTTGCTTTTTGGTGTTCCTGGCATAATCGCCACAAAATCAACCACAAATTCTGATACCGAATGGTTGATGATTGCCAAATTGGAATAGGTGCCTTCGGCTACTTTTTCATCCAACTCTATGTTGATCTGTCCTTGTTTTGGGGCTTCTTTTTTGTCGCTCATAGTTTTTAAAATCTTATTTATAAAATTAATTCTAACTGATAAAGACTTAAGACCGCTGCGCTATTGGACAGAAGACATAAGACTTGATTCGTATAAATTTGATATTTCGGTTCTTAAAATTTATATTTTTTGATGTTTCTCTAATTGATTTTAATGATTTACCAAGAAGTAATATTTCAAACTATCACAATTAGTTTTAGCCATAAAAAATTACAAAAAGTCAATCGCATAGAGTGATTATAAATACAAAACGCTCCGCTTTTAGTCCTTGTTCTTGGTTCTAAAAGCGAAGCGGTCTTGATTCTATTTTTATTTAGTTAAAATTAAACTCTTCTTTTACCTTCATCATTTCGTTGAATTCTTCTTTAGAACCTACGATGATGTGCTCGTATCGTCTGACACCAGTTCCCGCAGGAATTCTGTGTCCTACAATAACGTTCTCTTTCAATCCTTCAAGTTCATCGACTTTAGCGCTTACAGCTGCTTCGTTCAATACTTTGGTCGTTTCTTGGAACGATGCCGCAGAGATGAATGATTTGGTCTGTAAGGATGCTCTTGTGATTCCCTGTAAGATTGGTGTTCCTGTAGCTGGTTCTGCATCTCTCGCTGTTGCCAATTTACCGTCTTCACGTCTTACAACCGAGTTTTCATCACGTAATTGACGTGCCGATACAATCTGGCCAGGTTTTAAGGTTTTAGAATCTCCTGCGTCTTCAATGACTTTCATTCCAAAGATCTTATCGTTTTCTTCGATAAAGTCTGATTTATGAATCAATTGATCTTCCAAGAAAATCGTATCACCAGAATCGATCACACGTACCTTACGCATCATCTGTCTAACCACTACCTCAAAGTGCTTATCATTAATTTTCACACCTTGCAAACGATATACTTCCTGTACTTCGTTAACCAAGTACTGCTGAACGGCTGAAGGTCCTTTGATATTTAAGATATCGTTAGGCGTAATCGATCCGTCAGATAATGGCATACCTGCTTTCACATAATCATTTTCTTGTACAAGAATCTGATTGGATAGTTTCACCAAGTATTTTTTCACTTCGCCTAATTTAGACTCAATGATAATCTCACGATTACCTCTTTTGATTTTTCCGAAAGAAACCACACCATCAATTTCACTCACCACTGCTGGATTAGAAGGGTTACGTGCTTCAAACAACTCTGTTACTCGTGGAAGACCACCTGTAATATCACCTGTTTTAGCAGATTTACGTGGGATCTTTACCAAGACTTT
>JBBSOJ010000245.1:0-4868 GCA_038259855.1 Flavobacteriales bacterium | reverse complement strand
TTGAATATCAGCAAATTTACCACGACCACCAGATTGTTTTTTGTAAACCTCTCTATGTTGTGCTTCTCTTGTAATAGCTTCTTTGTACTCCACTTGTGGTGCACCTTGATTCACTTCAACTTTGAACTCGCGACGCAAACGGTCAACAATAATATCCAAGTGAAGCTCACCCATTCCAGAAATAATCGTCTGTCCTGAAGCTTCATCAGTTCTTGCTGTAAATGTTGGATCCTCTTCAGCCAATTTAGCCAAAGCCATACCCATTTTATCAACATCAGCCTTCGTTTTAGGCTCCACAGCGATACCAATTACTGGATCTGGGAAGTCCATACTTTCTAAAACAATAGGATGTTTTTCGTCAGATAAAGTATCTCCTGTTTTGATGGATTTAAATCCTACAGCAGCTCCAAT
The DNA here is from genome assembly GCA_038259855.1 of Flavobacteriales bacterium. Taxonomy (GTDB): domain Bacteria; phylum Bacteroidota; class Bacteroidia; order Flavobacteriales; family Flavobacteriaceae; genus JBPOFM01. The sequence goes on along the minus strand of JBBSOJ010000245.1, from coordinate 4,457 downwards.
ATCTCCTGCTTCGATAAAATCAATTGCATTTTGCTTATTAGCATGCATCTGATAAATACGAGAAATACGCTCTTTGTTACCTGAACGGTTGTTCAAAACGTATGAACCTGCATCCAAACGTCCTGAATAGGCGCGGAAGAATGCCAATCGGCCTACAAAAGGATCAGTTGCAATCTTAAATGCCAAGGCCGCAAACGGCTCATCAACATTCGGTTTTCTTCTTTCTTCTTTATCTGTATTAGGATTGATTCCGATGACACTTTCTCTATCCATTGGAGAAGGTAAGTAACGACATACAGCATCCAATAAAAATTGAACACCTTTATTTTTAAATGAAGAACCACAAATCATTGGGATAATTGCCATATCCATAACGGCAGCTCTCAATGCAGCGTGAATTTCATCTTCAGTTATCGAATCTTCATCTTCCATGAATTTCTCAAGAAGACTTTCATCATAACTCGCTACTTCTTCAATTAATTTAGCTCTATATTCTTTAGCTTCAGCCTTCAATTCTTCAGGAATATCAACAACGTCGAAAGTCCCACCAAAATTTTCCTCATGCCAAATAATGGCTCTATTCTTTACTAAATCAACGACGCCTTTAAAATCGATTTCATCACCAATAGGCAAAACAATAGGCACTGCATTAGAGCCCAACATTTCTTTTACCTGCTTGTTGACCATCATAAAGTCAGAACCTTGACGGTCCATTTTATTTACGAAACCAATTCTTGGCACTTTATAGTTATCAGCCAATCTCCAGTTAGTTTCTGATTGTGGCTCAACACCATCCACAGCACTAAACAAGAATACCAACCCATCCAACACACGCAATGAACGGTTTACTTCAACTGTAAAATCTACGTGACCAGGTGTATCAATAATATTGAAATGATATTCCATTGATTCAGGAGTTGGCTCTCCATTCAAACGCGGAAAAACCCACTCGCAAGTAGTTGCAGCAGAGGTAATTGTAATACCACGCTCCTGCTCTTGCTCCATCCAGTCCATAGTTGCTGCACCATCATGCACCTCACCAATTTTGTGAGACACACCTGTGTAGAACAAAATACGTTCTGTGGTTGTTGTTTTTCCTGCATCAATGTGAGCAGCAATACCTATATTTCTTGTATATCTTAAATCTCTTGCCATCTTAAATTAAAATCTAAAGTGTGAGAATGCTTTATTAGCTTCCGCCATTTTATGTGTATCCAAACGTTTTTTAACCGCAGCACCTTCTTCTTTGGCCGCAGCCAAGATTTCAGCAGCTAGTTTTGCTGGCATGGATTTCTCATTTCTTTTACGTGAGTAACTGATCAACCATTTCATGGCTGTAGAAACTTTACGGTCTGGTCTAATCTGCATTGGAATCTGGAATGTTGCTCCACCAACACGACGGCTACGTACTTCTACGTGAGGCATCACATTAGACAAGGCATCTTTCCAAGTTTCTAAAGCTGTTTTTTCTGTTTCACCTTTTTTGGCCTCTACAATATCAATTGCATCGTAGAATACCTTGAACGCTACAGACTTCTTTCCATCCCACATCATCATGTTAACAAAACGAGTTACTAACTGGTCATTGAAACGAGGATCTGGTAAAAGCGGTCTTTTTTTCGCTGCTCTTTTTCTCATGTCTTCTTCTTAAAGTTTAATTACTTTTTAGGGCGTTTTGCACCATATTTAGATCTACGTTGCGTTCTACCAGATACACCTGCTGTATCTAAAGCACCACGAACAATGTGATATCTAACTCCTGGCAAATCTTTTACCCTTCCACCTCTTACCAATACTATCGAGTGCTCTTGTAGATTGTGACCCTCACCTGGGATGTATGCATTCACCTCATTACCATTTGTCAACCTTACCCTTGCAACTTTACGCATTGCAGAGTTAGGTTTTTTAGGTGTAGTAGTGTAAACACGCGTACAAACCCCACGTCTTTGTGGACACGAATCTAAAGCAACCGATTTACTCTTCTTGGTAATTTTGGTTCTTCCTTTTCGTACTAATTGTGAAATCGTTGGCATATATTTCTATATAATTTTGTTTAAATCCTCAATTTAGAGGGCTGCAAAGGTAGAGATTTATTTCAGCTTTTCAAATGTAATATCATTAATTTTCAAAAGTTTATTGATTTATTTCGCCTTATGCATATTTTTCTCACCCATTTTCCGTTAGATTTGAAGATCAGATTCCATTTATGCCTTTAAAGAACATTATTATTTTTTTGTTGTTCGGATGGTTGTGTCAAATAAACCTCTTTTCTCAAACCTTATATGTATCAGCAAAAGGATCTACAGAAAAAGAAACTGCAATTTTAGACTCCTTAAACTACCAAAAGAGCTTTACTGATTTTGCCTCCCTGGAACAAGAGATTACAGTCCTCAAAAATAAATTGAATTCCCTAGGATTTATTGAAAGCGAATTGGGTGAATTAATGAAACAAACCGATTCAACCTACCTCGCCAATTTTATTTTAAACCTTCGCTACAAAAAAATACGACTGACCTTTGACGAAACCTTTCTCCAAAATGTCAAAAAAATAATGTCAGTGTCAAGTGATGAGAATTATGTTGACATCGAAATCACGAAACTCGAAGAAACTCTAAAATTATTGAATGCTGAAATTTCAAATCTTGGTGACCCCTTCTCGCAACTACAACTTGGAAATATCATTAAGCGACCTAACAGAAGTCTAGAAGCAAATTTAGTAATTACGCAAACATCTAAAAAAAGAACAATTGATTCAATCATCGTAAAAGGCTATGACAAATTTCCGAAATCATATGTCAAACGATTTTTAAAATTAAAAGAAACACAGGATTTTAATTTAACTACCATCAAACGAAAAACTGCAGAATTAGAAAATATTTCTTTCGCCAAACAAATAAAGGACCCCGAAGTACTTTTTACGAAGGACTCAACTGTCCTTTATATTTATATTGAAAAACAATCCAGCAATGCCTTTGATGGTTTTTTAGGATTCAGTAGCAATCAAGAAACGAATAAACTTGAATTTAATGGCTACTTGAATTTGAATTTGACGAACAATTTAAACTTCGGAGAATCTTTTCGATTGATTTACAAAAGTGATGAAAGCGAACAAAAGATTTTTGACGTCAATGCAAAGCTTCCCTATCTGCTTGGCTCTCCATTGGGTGTCGAACTCGGATTGAATATTTTCAAAAAGGATTCTACATTCAATACTGTTTCACAATCTGCCAAACTGCTATGGCAAATTAATTCAAAACACCAGATATCCGCAGGCATCGATGGTATCTCATCAACCAACTTGCTCGATGACCCTATTGGAATTGTTGATGATTATAATTCTAATTTCTATTCTATCGCCTATTCGTATCTGAAACGGCAACAGAATCAACTATTGTTTCCAATCAATTTTAAAATGGATGTGTCCGCCGGTTTGGGAACAAGGACTTTCGAAAATAATGATGCCTCACAATCCAAATACAGTATAGAAACTTTCAAAATATTTAACTTAAATAACAGGAATAGCATATTTATAAAACTATCTGCCTCGTTATTAGCCTCCGATGCCTATTTTGATAATGAGTTATTCCGATTCGGAGGTATAAACTCCATCCGAGGGTTCGAAGAAAATGGCTTGGCTGGAAATTTGGTTTCTGTTGCTAATTCAGAATATAGGTATCAAGTAAGTAATGATCTATACATACATTCGATTTTAGATGTTTCCTACTTCGAGAACGACATCATTTCTACCAAACAAAAATTATATGGTTTCGGTTTTGGTTTTGGCCTATTAACCAAAGCTGGACTCTTCAAATTCAACTTCTCGAACGGTAAATCAGAGAATCAGGCCTTTAAGCTTTCAGATTCCAAGATCCATTTAAGCCTGACAGCCAGCTTCTAAAGGGGGAAATCCTTGGTTTTTTTAAAATTTAAGTAAATATTATTGTTTAATTAACTTTTTATTATGACTTTTGGGGCAGGCTAATTCAAATTAAATTAAATATGAAAACAAAGTTTAGTGGAATTTTAACGCTATTATTAGCGTTTGTTGTGCAACTAACGTTCGCACAGGAAAAAACAATTTCGGGTACAGTGTCAGATGGATCTGGCTTACCGTTACCCGGAGTTAACATTTTAGTTAAAGGTACTACAACTGGTACTCAAACAGATTTCGATGGTAATTACACGATCCAAGCCAATACTGGCGACGATTTGGCATTTACTTATTTAGGTCTTAAGGCTAAAACAGTAAAAGTAGGTGCTTCTAGTACAATCAATGTTACATTGGAAGAAGATACCGCAGTACTTGACGAAGTTGTAGTAACAGCGTTAGGTATTAAAAGAAAGAAGGATGAGGTGACGACAGCGTATCAGGAAGTTAAAACTGAAGAGCTCGTAAAAGCCAATAACCCTAGTGTAATCAACAGTTTAGCAGGTAAAGTATCTGGTCTTGCGATTAC
>JBBSOJ010000244.1:0-4897 GCA_038259855.1 Flavobacteriales bacterium | reverse complement strand
TTCTACGGCCTACGAGGCGGGCTGTTGCGATTATTATGCGCACCTTAGCTTTTGAGGGCTATGGACGGCATTCATTGGTCGTCAATCCGGCCGATATCCATCGCAAGGGTAAAGGAGCCCACAACTTTATGACTTGATCCGTTCTAAATAAAGTCGCAGGAGTACTTCCCATTGGTCCTAAAACTTTATCTGAAACTCCAGTTGAGTATCAGTTTTTTCAATACTAGTTTTAAGTAGTTATAGACTGATTCTGACACAAATGAAGAAAAAAATCGTTGGGTTGTTTAGAAATATGTGGGAAGTGTTTTGGTAATGTTTTGGAATTTGTTTTCCATGGATTTTCAAAGAAGTTTGATACCTTTAAAAGCTGAAAAAATCCATTATGCATAAGGAATTAATTATTGCTGCTTTTGAAAAGTCAAAAAAAGAATTAAAGTCAGAAGGCACTAATGAACCTTCAACCCATCAGATGTCGATTCGTATTTCAAACTTTATAACTAATGACTTTGGATTTTCGTTCGGTGAAAGAAGTTTGACAAACTACTATAATTCAGCCTTAACCAAATCGAGTTCTGATGACATCAGTATTTCTCAAGTTAAAGTTGTGGAAGGGTTATGTAATTATCTAGGCTTTAATAATTATCATGAATTTTATTTGAATATAAAATCGCAAGAAGTTGATTCAATTAATGATGGCCTTATAAAGACCGAAATTGGATCTAAACTCAAAATAAAATTCAATAAGTCAACACCAAATGTCAAAGTATTGATTGCGATGGCTATTTTGTTAATCGTTGGAATTTTTGTTGTCAAATCAATAAACAAGCAACAATGGATGACGTGGAATGGCAATCAGTATGAGGAAGCTGATTTTAACAAAGAAGAATTAAACAATGGAAGTTTAAAATTATATAAGGAAGAAAGAATTGAAAATTTCAAAAAAATAAAAAGACCTGATTGTGATTATCAATTTTTTAATGAAGATGGTAGTGTTAGGATATGGTATGGGAAAAATAAAAATGGAAAATTGGAATATTTCACTGATATAGGACTACATCCAGAAACGGGTATTTCATTAAGACCCATTACTACTTATATGATTAATAAATATATTTGCAAATAAAACGGAGGGTCAATAATAAATATATCAAGTTGAATGCAAATAAATAAGCTCTCGTTTTTCTAATTTTATGGTTTTTCAGTTGACATGATGATACATTTATGGCATTTTTAATTATTTGATTTTCACGCTCAAAACTTCATCCCATACATTTTCTCATCCAGTTCTTTCCAATTGGGTATATGCGTGGATAGCTCAGCCCAAAATTCTTTTGAATGATTTTTAAATTTTGTATGAACCAGTTCATGAACAATTAAATAATCGATATGACTATACGGTAGTTTAATAGCTTCTAAATTAATTATTATTTTATTAGTAGGGGTGCAGCTTCCCCAGCGTTTATCTAACTTTCTAATCTGAAAATCCGTAAAAGCTAAACCCGTATCTTTAGACAGTTTTCTAATTCTTGGGGTAATCTTCTCTGTAGCCTTTTCTCTATAGAATGTTTCAAAAGCTTGTATCAATTCCTGCTGATTATGTAATGATTTTGGCAATGAGGCTCTAAACTTAGACTCCGTGAAATCGATAAGAACTTTCTCCATGTCGTTGTTCACAAATAACTCTACATAATACTTTTTGCCGAGGTATTGAATTCTGGAGCCTGTGACAATATCTTCATCTCCAATAGAACTCACAAGATCCAGTTTGTCTATAATCCATTTTGCTTTTTTAAGAATGAGTTTTCGAGCATGAGCTTCGGATATGGCTTTGCCCTTTAAAACAACGCCTTCTCCCTTCGCAACGCTGATATAATGTGATTTCAGATCTTCTTTTTCTAGAAACGAATATTCTATAATTTTATCTCCGTAGTGTACGCTAAGCATCTTTATTCTTTATTAAAACATCCACCATCTCCTTTGCTTTTGCCTTGGCATCATCACGCTCTATTTTCGCCGTTGTCAAATAGCGTCTAATCTTGTTTTCAATATCTTTTTTAACCTGTCCCTTCGCTTGCCAGCCTACAATGTTCAATTCGCCTTTGATAAGGTCGAATATGGTCTTTGTGGCATCTTCGGCATCTTCATTGAACACTACCTTCATTGAATCATAAACAGCCCTTTCACGCTCTGTTTTAAAACCTTTGTCTTCGCCTTCCTTTTGCTGTGCAATGATTTGATCTTGAATATCGGCGTAAGCTTTCAACAAATCTAATTGCGAGATGCGCTCATCCTTTTTCTGCCTCAATAGCTCATCCAAACGCTGTGCTAAAGGTTTATAAAAATCTGGATTCTTATCAATTCCAACTTTAACCGTATGCTTTAAATTATTACGCATTTTCAGCTCTTTGGTAGCTGGGGATGCATTCATAATTTCTTCTTTAAACTTGTCCTTATCAATTATCGAAATAGGTTCGCCCAAAAGATTCTCAACACCTTCAGCTTTTAAATGTGCATCAATCATGCTTTGAAGCATCTTGCTTTCATCTTTGCTGATCTTCAACTCGTCATCATCTGGAAACGCATTTCGAGCTCTTAATTTGATTTCGTTGTAGAGTTTAAAATCGTCCTGAAACTTTAATGCTTTTGTGTTTGGCAACACAATGTTGATCGACTTATTAAAGTCCTTTAAAAACACCTTAAAATCATCGCGTAGATTGATGGGTTCTATATAGCGAACCGCAGCATCTATATAATCGTTCCGATGGTATTTTCGATCTATTTTCATAGGTTTAAAAAAGTCCACCAACTTGGTATGGTTCATTTCCAACTTCGGAAATTCTTCATTGATATTCTTCAAAATATCATCTGGTCTGATATCGCCAGAGAAGATTTCTAAGGCCTGAATCAAATAGGTTGTAATGCCGTTATAATCCACAATAAAACCAGCACTTTTTCCTTTTCGCGAACGGTTCACTCGGGCAATGGCTTGTAATAGATTATGCTCTTTCAAGGGTTTATCCAAATATAAACACGATGCAATTGGCGCATCCCAGCCTGTCAGCAACATGTCAGAAACAATGATGAAAGCCGTATTATTGAATTTCTTTTTACCTGACTTTTCTGTTTCGGCTTCGTCGCCAAATGGCAGTTTGAAATTATCAGTAGCGTCTTTTATATCTTCTGGTGGCACTACATAAATCGGTTTTGGATTGGTAGGATTATTTCGGTTCCATTCTAAGGTTTCGTAATAGCCTTTTGCAATCGCGTCCGATTTAGGAGAACCAATACTCACAACCACTTTGGATTCAAAATCGTGATAGCCTTCTTCTCTTAACTGGTGTAAAGTTTGCTGAAATTTGATAGCAGCGTTACGACCACTACAAACGATCATGGCTTTATGGCCATCTGGATAAATTTTATCTCTGAAATGGTCAACCATGTGTTTGCCGATAACTTCAATCCGTTCTTTGGATAGTTGATATTTGCGTAAAGCTTCTCGTTTTAATTTATCTTTCTTGTCTTCTGAAAAATGACCAAACTTTTCTTCAAACTCTTTATCAAGTTCTTCTTTTTTGACGCTGAGTAGGGCAGTACCCTCATCATATAATAGCTCCACTGTGGCACCATCGGCAACAGCTTCTGTAATGGTATAAACGTCGATATAATCGCCGCCATAAAATTCGCCAAGTGTTGATTTATCTTCTTTTGAAATGGGTGTTCCGGTAAAAGCAACAAACTTAGCGTTTGGCAAAACCGTCCGCATAAATGATGCTAAAAACCCATAATGGCTACGGTGTGCTTCATCTACCAAGACGTATAAGTTCTCTTTTGTAGAAAGCTCTTCTAGATCTATTTCTTCACGCTCAATTTCAACCCACTTTCCTTTTTGAAATTCTTTGGTAATTTTGACAAGCGTTTTGTCATTAAGCAGTTTTTCAATCCTCAAATTGCCACGTTCTTCCAATTCTGTTTGGTCGGTGGTATCGGTGGCATCCTTATCGGTTTCTTGAAATTTTTGAAGTGTGGTGGTTATAATACCTCCGTAATCATTGCGTAGTAATTTATCTAAATGGATTACCGATGAGGCCTGATTCACATTCTTAAACCCAACATTCTGCAAGGTTGTGGTAATCTGTCTGTCCAAATCCTTTCTATCGGTCATGATCATTACCGTAGGATTGTCAAAACCAAATTCTGGAGCTTGTAATTTCCTAGTGATATAAGCCATGGTCAAGGACTTTCCAGAACCTTGTGTATGCCAAACCACACCACCTTCGCCAGCTTGTAAACGTGCTATGGTTTTATTGGTAGCTCGCAATTGCTGATACCTCGGTAACTTTTTAATAGTTCTGGCTTCCTCCAATTCAAACAGCACAAAGTGTCGAATAATATCCAACAGACGTTCTTTTTTGAATAAGGCGATGATCAACTTATCCTGTTCTTTCTTTGATTGAGCGATGATCTCAGTATCTTCCTTACTGGTTTTAAAAACCGAATAGAATTGTTGTGGCGAATTGATAGCGCCATACTTTCCACCAACATCCCAAATACCAGCACATATTTGATTGAAGTGAAATAATTTTTCGGAGTTCTTTTGATAATACTCCAAATCGCTAAACGCTTTATCCCATGCGTTTTGTGCAGTTGCCGATTTGCATTCAATAATACCAATAGGCAAACCATTAAGATAGACCACCAAATCAGGAATAGAATTTTGAAATCGGCCATGGAAGCGTATCTGATTGACCACCAGAAAGTCATTATTATTTGGGTTTAAATAATCTATATAATGAACAGCTTTAAACTCCTCAACGCCATTAATAACCTGTTTTACTGCAAACGTGCCACCTCGAATGAGTTCCCAAATTTTTTGGTTGATTTCCATTAACGATGCGCC
>JBBSOJ010000243.1:0-4925 GCA_038259855.1 Flavobacteriales bacterium | reverse complement strand
TGATGAACTTGAAAAAGTTCCTGAAATAACAATAGGAACAATAGTCAAAAAATATAGTATAATAAGTCGAGGTTATTATATAAACTATAATTATTCGGTTGACGGACAAAAATATAGCGGAACTAAAAAATTAAACAAAACTGATTTAGAACAAGTAAATGTCGGAGATAAATTCAAAATCACCTACTCTGAAAGCAATCCTAAATACAGCGAAATATCATTTGAAAACCGAATTGAAAAGTAAAAAACTGCTGGCAAAACCGTGTATAAACCATTGCTGGGTCTATGTTCATCTGGAAAATTCCAGCGGAATTTTCACTTAGATTTGTACTTGGAATGGTTCGGGTAGTCAAACGCAACGGTCCATACTCATCAACCTTGAAAAAAAGCAATACAGAACATATGAAAAGATTTTATGTGATAATACTAATTCTTATTAGCGTTAAATCCTATGCCCAGAATACCTTTGGATTTTTCGGAGGCTTAAACTTAAATCTTACAAATGCCGGTATTTATGAATCAATTGGTTCCGAAAATTCTATTGGACTTCATTTGGGTGTTTTATATGAATATGAATTAAATACTAAATTAAAATTAAGACCTAAATTAGTCTTTTCCCAACAAGGTGATGGAACAAATACTGAATTGAATAACAATTTCAATTTTACAAATCTAGACTACAAAACAACCTATTTAAATATTCCGGTAGATATTAAATTTGGCAATAAAGTTTATTTTATAACTGGACCGCAAATCGGATTTTTATTAAATACAAAAAAGGAAACTGCTGATTTTGGAGACTTGAATTCTCATATAGACTTTGGATTGAATTTAGGTGGAGGATTTGAAGTTGAAAATCTTTTCTTTGAAATAGGGGTTTATCAAGGTTTGACCACCATTTACGATTATAAAAGAAGTGATGGAATAGATGAAACTATAAAAAATAGTTTAGTGCGATTTACAATAGGGTATAAACTATGACTATTTGTAGCAACATATAAAAAATAATAGCAAGGTTGACCACTGAAATAAAATTAATTAGATATAATAAAAGTCTGTATTTAACCAAAAAGTTAGCGTTTCAAAACCTGCAACTATTCTAAAACACCGACCTTTTAGGCAATGCGAAAATCGTTCTGAAATTGAACATTTGAACTATAACCGCCAGCGCGCAATCAGTACACTTGTTTTCTTGCCAATGTTAATTGCCAAAACTGAAAAAATAAAATATGTGTCGGGCATTTTAAAAAGATGTACAAATCGTGTGAGCAAAATGAAAAATAAAAACTCATTTCATTGATTCAATCGACTACTCAGACCGATAGTGAGTATCAGGGTATTATTTGGAATAATAGTAAATTACATGGATTTATGATAGACATAGACAATTAAAATAGGACATCTGACCTGATATTTGATAGTGATTATACATGGAGCGCAAGTTTAAACAGAAAAGCCTTTCGCAGCTCCTGTGGAAGCTGGCATCATTTCGTTCAAAAATTTACAGGGAGCGTATTTTTTAAAGTTCAGTAAAAAGGATAAAACTGCCCATGGCGCTACAAAAGAGCACTTTATCACACAGCAAACACTAGATGCTTTTGGGGATGAACTAAAAAGTCTTATCACGGAAATATGCAATCCTGATGTCGATTTTATTGAGAAATTACTGGATTTTTAATTAAGCAATTTTTAATATTCCCTCATTACATTGATACATTTTTTGAAAGAGCAATTCTCTATTCACTGGTTTGGTCATATAATCGTTCATCCCAAGGTCTAACACCCGTTGCCTAGTTTCCTGCATAGCATCTGCCGTTACTGCGATGATTGGAATGTCCATGACAATGGGGCCTAATTCACCGCTACGGATGATTTTTGTGGCTTCATATCCATCCATTATCGGCATTTGTAAATCCATCAAAACCAGATCATATACATCCTTTTTCAAGGCAGCCAAAGCTTCTGTTCCATTATTTACAACGGCAAAGGTAATATCTGGTGAACTTCCTAATAATTTGCGCATCACCATCTGATTCATCAGATTATCTTCAACGACAAGAATGTGCATTGATTTAGCGGGACTGACGGATTCGGTCGGCATGACAGTGGTGCTTCTGGCGTTTGAAACACATAGTAGCGATAAGTCTATGAAGACAGCAGTACCTTTTCCAACCGTACTTTCAATCGTAATTTTACCGTTGAAAAGCTCAACTAAATGTCTCACTAAAGTCAGCCCCAAACCAATACCACCAAATGGACGGTTATGAGTCTGGCTCATCTGATTGAAACTGTTGAACACATGCTTCTTGACCTCTTCATCCATACCCACTCCCGTATCGGTAACACAAATTGAAAACCGATAGATATCATTGGGCTGTAGGCTACATTGAAGTTTAAATAAAATGCTTCCAGATGGCGTGAATTTTACAGCATTTCCTAATATATTATTGATGATTTGTATGAATCTTTCCGGGTCACCGTTAACTTTTTCAGGGATTTCATGATCAATTTCGAATTCGTAAAACAGCCCTTTCGCCTCTGCTTCAGTTTTCCAATTGTTGCTTATCTGACGAAGTAATGTAGATGGACTAAAGTCCTCGCTTTTGAGCAGCAGCTCATTTTTTTCGATCTTTTCAAAATCGAGAATGTCGTTAACATGGCTCAACAAGCTCAACGAGGCATTTTTTATGATCTGAAATTGTTCGTGCTGTTCACCATCACTCTGCTCCGCCAACTGCATTTCTGCAATTCCCATAATAGCGTTTATGGGGGTGCGCAATTCATGACTCATATTCGACATGAAGTACGTTTTTAATTGGCTGATTTCCTGTGATTTCTGCAATGCTTCTGATTGCGATAGTTCTTTCTCTACCCGAAGATTTCTAATTAAGTTTGTCATCGACAATGAGAGAAAAACTACTTCAAATGCCGTTCCAAATTTAGCACTGTTCAAAGTATAGAAATTATTAGGAAGTAGGCTCAAATTGTTCATTACAAACCCCAATAAGCCAATTACCAAAAAGAAAATTCCAATTGAAAAGTAAGGATCGATAGACAAACGACGATAGCGCATTACCAAAACAGACGTTACAATAAGTATTAGGCTGACTAAACCATTCAAATTGCTGATTGGATACACCAGCTCCAGTGTTGTGGGACTTATAAATACCATCGCAAACAATCCGATAATCAGTAGATAGATCATTTTATAGGCATTTCGAAATGAAGAGAGTCTCTGATTAACTTTCAAGAAATGTTCACAGTACTTAAGAAGAAAAAAATTGGACAAAAGCGCCGTTACCATCACCGCTCTAGCATTAAAATATCCGCCTTCTGGCAAAACATATTGAAATAAGAGGCCGTCAAGCGTTGCTTGCATCAAAGCAATAGAAAATACATAGCAACCATAATACAGAAATGATCGTTCTTTTAAGCTTGTATAAAAAAACAGATAGACAATACATGCCAAAGCCAGCAACCCATAAAATAATCCCAAGAAAAATTGCTGTTTATAATTTGAACTCCAAAAGCCCGCCTCATCATAAAGAATGAGCGGCAGATTAATGGTTTCTCCATCACTTTTAAGATGTATGTAAAACTGTTGCGCACTTTGTGCAGGCAACTCAATCTTAAAAATTGTTGAACGGTGTTTTACCTGACGCTCATCAAAAGGCACCTGATCACCACTTTTATAACTTTTGACTATATCTTCTTCAAACTGAAACAATTCAGCCACATCAGTAATTGGCCTTGCAGTTTCAATATAATATATATTAGTCTGTTCGCTGCTGTTCTGTAATTGAAAACGTACCCAATAATTATTAGACGTAAAACCAACGCTATGATTATCAGATTTCAGAGGACTAAATTCCAGAGATTCAATATCTTTTATCTGATGGATGTTCAGATCAGAATGGCCAACATCAATAAAATCAGCATATTCAAACAATTGACCTTTACTCTTTTCGGGGTCAAATTTTAAATTTTGAGCATACAGACAACAACCTAAAAAATAGGTTAAAAGTAATAGATGTTTCATAGATAGGGGCTTAAAACATACTACAACTATACGAAGAAATATTGGTGATAGCTTTAAAATTAGTCTTAAATTTGTTTTTTTATCCGATATTTATGCGTTTAATCGGATTTTAGTACGTGTCTAATCGTTTAAAGGCTATTGAAAAGTATCAAAATAGGCTTTGACTATCGAAGGTGACAGTTGTTAAGCAAGCGCTAGGGGATTCACAAAAAAAGCAACAATACATAAGTAAAGTTGCTTTCCGTGGAGAAGATGGGATTCGAACCCACGACCTCTTGGCTGCCAGCCAAGCGCTCTAGCCAACTGAGCTACATCCCCAAAACTTTGGCGAAAATAGTGAAAAAAGTTACACCATTATTATTTTAATCCTCCCAAAACCAATACTGGTAAAGTCGTATAAAAATCCTTCTTTAAAATAGTGCTGTTCTCCCATAACTTTGTAAAAAAGCCTCGCTTACGGCGAACTACGCATAACATATCAGGGTCATTGGTTTTATAGTGTTCCAAAACACCTTGATAGGTCGTTGGATTATCGGAATAGATTGTTTCAGAAATTATAGATTGAAGCTCCTCATTCACATCAAAGTCGCCCTCATTATGAAATTGTGTTTTTACTAGCAACAAATCAACCGAAGCATGAAATTGCTCTTTGATTTCTTGTAGCGGCACTAAAGAATCTTTCTTCCTCACGATGGCCGATTTTAATGCCATCAAAATACTTTGGATCGGTTTATAAGCGTAACCTTCCGGTACAATAAGGGCGGGTATATTCGTTTGTTTCACTATCTTTCCAGAAGTTTCCCCTAAAAAGACTTCATCTTTTATAGAATTTGTTCTTGGTTCAATCAAAATCAAATCGATGTCTGCAGCTTGGCATACCAATTCC
>JBBSOJ010000242.1:0-4963 GCA_038259855.1 Flavobacteriales bacterium | reverse complement strand
AATAAAGAAGGTTACATTCAGGGGTTTACAGAAAATTATGTTAAAGTTAAAACGCCTTGGAATCCCGAGTTGGTGAATACCTTGCACGAAGTAACTTTGAGTGAAATCGACGCTGACGGCTTGGTACGATTTGAGTTTGCAGAGGTTCTGTCTGTTTGAGTCAAGCTTTTATAAATCGATTTATAAGAAGCCTACTGTTAAAATATCATAGGATGTAAAGTGTAAAACAAAAATATACTGAATCAAAATAAAAAATCCGAAGCCAACTGGTTTCGGATTTTTTATTATCTTTTGTAAGTTGTATGTTATATACGAATTCCTACAGGTAACATTTTTTTGTATTTTCTGTTTTTTCGAATGAATTTGGCGATTTCAGGACTTGTTGGAACAACACTGATATTCCGTTCAGCTATATTCTCAAAAACCAAAGTTAAAAAATCATTTTCAAAAGTGTCTGATGTAATGCCCTCCGGAATAACAAGTTTGGTTAAGAAAATCTTTCGTTCTTGTAATGAATATTCAATTTTCGCAAGATCATCCTCAATTTTAAGCTCAAATTGGCGCAAGAAGTCATTATCAATTAATTCAGCAGCATCAATCATATTATTTGTTTTAGTTCGGTGGTTGGAAGGATAGAACTATATTTTTATATAGCTTTGTACACAAATTTACGAAAAAAAATCTTAAAAATTAAATTCACTAATTGTATATCCTTCGAGAATAATGATTTAGAAGCGTGTTTTGGAATTTGAAACGCGTTTAATTGGTGTAATAGCAGCTGTAATAAATGAAGACTCAACTTATACATGTGTATATGATGCCAGGTATGGCAGCTGATCCAACCATTTTTAATAGAATTAGATTGCCCGAAGATCAGTTTGAAATACATTGGCTGGAATGGATGATGCCTGTTGATAATGAAAGTCTTGAATCCTACGCCAAACGAATGATTTCCAAAATCGAACATGAAAATATTGTATTGTTAGGTGTTTCTTTCGGCGGTGTTTTGGTTCAGGAAATGAGCAAGCATATGAGTTTGAGGAAACTCATCGTGGTGTCAAGTGTTAAAAGTAAGTATGAACTACCTAGACGAATGAAACTGGCTAGATTTTTGAAGGCCTATAAATTTGCCCCAACACGATTGCTTTCCAATCTAGATGTTTTAAAGAAATATTCGTTTAACGATAGTATTGTGAAACGAATCGATCTTTATAAAACGTATTTGGCGGTGAATGATAAGCGCTATTTAGATTGGGCGCTTAAACAAATGTTTTGTTGGGACCAAGAGGAGGCCATTGCCAATGCCATTTATATCCATGGTGATAAAGACGCCGTGTTCACGCGCTCTTGTGGTGCCGGAACGATAGTGATAAAAGGAGGAACGCACATAATGATTATTTTTAAGAGCCAATGGTTCAATATAAATTTACCAAAACTTATTTTAGATCGCACAATTAGCGATATATAAAATCGTTATTTTTATACAAATTTTAATAAAATGACTATGAATACACTCAAGAATGTGTTAGCAGCTGTGGGATTGATTTGCTTATCGGGGCTCTTCATCTTTGCTTTTCAAAAAGCACCTTCCGATACTATGAATGATACTGATAAAAAGCTCGTGAACGATTATAACGTTTATGCCATACAGGTTCCAGAAGATCTCGATTTTGCTGGCGAAGCTCTTCCTTTGAGTGTTCCTGATGTTTATGAGCGAATGGATCGTGAGTTGCTCGTTAATACGTATTGGCAGTCGAACGGACTGTTAATGTTTAAACGTGCGCAGAAATATTTTCCGATCATCGAACCAATCCTTAAAAAGAATGGTATTCCAGACGACTTCAAATATCTGGCAGTTATTGAGAGCGGGTTGTCCAATGCGGTGTCTCCGGCTGGAGCGAGAGGCGTTTGGCAGATAATGCCAGCCACTGCAAGAGAAAACGGCATGGAAGTCAATGACAATGTTGATGAACGTTACCATATAGCGAAATCTACAGAGATTGCCTGTAAATACCTTTTGAGTTCAAAAAACCAATTGGGATCTTGGACTTTGGCAGCGGCAGCCTACAACGCTGGGAACACAGGAGTGTCTAGACGTTTAAAAGAGCAGAATGTCACTGACTATTATGATTTGCTTTTAGGAGAAGAAACAGGTCGCTATTTATTTAGAATTGTGGCTTTAAAAGAAATAATGACGAATCCGCAGGTTTATGGTTTTAACTTTGTATCATCAGATCTGTATTCCAATATCCCAACTTACGAAGTTAAAATTGATACAGCAGTTTCTGATTTTACCCTGTTTGCTGAAAAATATGGGATTAATTACAAAATTCTGAAAATTCACAATCCCTGGTTGAGAGAAGATAATTTAATCAATAAGTCGAGAAAAGAATATACGATCGAGATACCAGAAAAAGGATATTACTCTAAATCTTAAAGCGGTAAATTAAGATCAATCTAATCATAGAGCTGCTACCAACGCCATATAGATCTGGCATTGTTAGCAGCTTTTTATTTAAAAGAAAGTCAACGTAGAAACTACATCATAAAAAAAGCATCAGCGTTGGTTGCTGATGCTTTTTTTATGATATCTAAATAGCTCTTATCGTCTTCGACCTTGGCGGTGGCCACCAAAATGTTGGGTTGGTGCCTGGGCCTTCTTCATATTGGTTTTCATCATTTTTATCTGATCAGAAAGCATGTTTCGCTTGTCTAATTTTTCGGCCTCTTTCATTAAGATTTTTGCTTCTTGAGGACGTCTTTTACTAAAAGCGATGCCAGCAAGATTCAATTTTGCCATGGCCATATCATGATCCATCGAAAGGCCTAAACTGACCGCGCTTTTAAAATATTTTTCAGCTTCATTCATATTGGTTTGCGATACCATGATGCCATTAAGATAATTATAGTAGCCCTCTTGTTTTCTGACCAAAGCGCTAGAAGGATTTTTGATCATATTTAACCATTTTTTTGCGCCTTCAAAATCCTGTTTTCTCAATTTTAAGAATGCTAAAAGGATAAATTCATTTTTAAAATAAAGAAAGACAAAAATCAGAGATAATAGAATGTACATGATACCGCTTCCGATATAGCCTTCGGTAAACTGGTAAACTGCAAAGGCAATGATAAGGAAGGTAATGACTAATTTTATATTTTTATTATACATGGTTATTGTGTGATTTTGTAAATTATGGATGAAGTGATTCGGGTTGGTATGGATATATTTTGTGCTTTAAAAAGCGTACTGCCTGTATTTTCGCCTTTAACGATAATTGAATTAAATAAACCAGTGTTTGGATCAAGCAGTACAGTCGTTTGTTGAGAGCCGCTTAAGGTCATGACCATGGTATCATCGATACTCGACATAATGGTTTTTGAAGAACCCGAAATTGACGGCTTGCTTTCAGCGTTATTGGATAGTGTCCAAATGTTGTCTGCGGTTAGAGCACCAGTATAAGAATTACGCCACTCTTTATTGGAAGCGGCATTAGCTTTAGGGTAAAAGTAAGTCATCTGCTCGATGCTGTTAGATAGGGCTGCTGATCCAAATTGTTTTTCCATTTGATCTCTGGATGCTTCTATAACTTCAGGATCAGTAATTTCAGCAGACACGAACATGTTTTCAATTATTTTATCGCCACCCGTTACAGATTTTATTTTTCCTGACGTATTCATGATAATGGTGACAGGTATATTCAAAATACCTTTAAATAAGTTGCTGGTAGTGTCCGAAAGATCTTTTGAGTCTGTATCGGCATTCAATAATTCACCCAAAGATGGTGAAGTCATTAACATTTTAAGACGTTTGAAAGACATCGATAAGGTATAATAATCAGCAGATTTATCGAGTACCGAAAACTGCATAATTCCCATTAAGTCGTTTTGAATGATTTGATCAACACCATTAATATCTTGGGTAATCACCTGACTGGCTTCTTGTTTGACTGAAAAACTATCACCAACGGTTAACCGATATTCTAATTTTTGTTGAGCCAGAGTGGTTGAGCATACAACTACAAAGATGTAAAGAAGAAGGTATTTCATACTTGGCCAACTTAATGGATTTTGCTTTTGCAAAGAAACTATTTTTTTTACGAATAACAGATTAATTCAGATAATTTGATCGATGAGAATCGATGCAATGTCATAACTTTAGATATTCAAATGAACGCTTGATTTTTTCATATAAAAATTTTTATAATTAGGTTTGCCAAAGTAAAAAGTCTTTGTATATTTGCCCGCAGTTTTGGGGAAAGTTCCAAGACACTGTTTTAGATATATACAATTCTATTTTAAAGATATTATACAATGAGCAAAAGAACGTTTCAACCATCCAAAAGGAAGAGAAAAAACAAACACGGTTTTAGAGAAAGAATGGCATCTGCTAATGGTAGAAAAGTCCTTGCACGTAGAAGAGCTAAAGGAAGAAAGAAAATTTCAGTATCTTCAGAATTAAGACATAAACGATAATGATTAACAATTGTTAATATTTTAAAGGTGTTACTTGGGTGTAACACCTTTTTTTATACCCTGTGGTGAGCTACTTTTGTAGCGATTTGAGCCGATTCATTTTTTATTATTAAAGATACATAGCGACAGCTTTCGAGTTGCCCAAACCATAGAATTCATCAACAGAACACAAAACTCTCAATAAAAAACACACTATAATGCCTAAAAACAAGTCAATTACTTCTGTACTTATTATTGGATCCGGACCTATAGTTATAGGCCAAGCTTGTGAGTTTGATTATGCTGGTACGCAAGCCTTGCGATCGTTAAGGGAAGAAGGGATAGAGACCATACTTATCAATTCCAATCCGGCAACGATCATGACAGACCCTACGATGGCTGACCATGTTTATCTGTTGCCATTGACAACTAAATCAATCGTTAAAATTCTTAAGGAACATCCTCAAATTGACGCTGTATTGCCAACTATGGGCGGACAGACGGCCCTCAATTT
>JBBSOJ010000241.1:0-4974 GCA_038259855.1 Flavobacteriales bacterium | reverse complement strand
TGGAAACTCCAATTCGCAATCGGTCTCTTTGCTCCTTACCCTTCCGAATGGTTTTGGTGTAATAAAGCGACCAAAATCATAATAGTCTAAATTGCCCGATTCCTTGTGTATCAAAACAAGCGCCGCATGCCCGGCCCGCACATAATTTTTAGTACCAATTCCGAAAAGACGCAGATATCTGGAATACCATTCATCGGCCACCATCACAATGGATTCAGGATAGGCCAGTGTTAAAATAATACCTTCATTCATTTCAAATTCCAATTACAGACAACTATCAAGCAACTTACAACATTTTGAATGATCTCCATTAGGATTATGATCTTGCCCAATTCATAAGCTGACAAAAATTTGTACCTTTACAATTCAATTTTAAAAAACAATACATACTCATGGGAAAAGGATTTTTCAACGTACCAATCGCTATCAACGAACCCGTAAAAACATATGCTCCTGGATCGCCAGAAAGAGAGGCTGTACAATTAGAATATACCAAAATGTTCAGAAGCCAGGTTGATGTACCGATGTACATTAATGGTAAGGATGTAACGACAAAAAACACCAATACCATGTCGCCACCTCACGATCACCAGCACATTGTTGGAACTTATCATTTAGCAGATAAAACTCATATTGAAGACGCCATATCAACAGCATTGGAAGCCAGAAAAAAATGGTCACAACTTCCTTGGGAACAGCGCGCCGGAATTTTCTTAAAGGCGGCGGAATTGATTGCCGGACCTTACCGAGCGAAGATCAACGCAGCAACGATGATCGCCCAATCGAAAACCATTCATCAAGCTGAAATTGATGCCGCCTGTGAGCTCATAGACTTCTTACGTTTTAACGTTCAGTTTATGACAGATATTTACATGGAGCAACCAGATAGCACCAGTGATGCTTGGAACAGACTAGAATACCGTCCATTAGAAGGGTTTACCTATGCCGTAACGCCATTTAACTTTACTGCCATTGCTGGGAATCTTCCCGCATGTATGGCTTTAATGGGCAATGTGGTCGTTTGGAAACCAAGTGACAGTCAAGTCTATTCAGCCAAAGTCATCATGGATGTCTTTAAAGAAGCAGGTGTGCCTGACGGTGTTATCAATGTTGTTTTTGGCGATCCAAAAATGATTACGGATATTGTTTTGGCAAGTCCTGATTTTTCTGGACTTCATTTTACCGGATCCACCGATATTTTCAAAAAACTCTGGAAACAGATTGGAAACAACATCGATACGTATAAAACTTATCCAAGAATCGTTGGCGAAACAGGTGGAAAAGATTTTATCGTGGCTCATAAAACAGCGGACGCCAAACAAGTTGCCACGGCAATTGTGAGAGGTGCTTTCGAATTTCAAGGTCAAAAATGTAGTGCTGCCTCTCGTGCCTATATTTCTAAAAGCATCTGGAAGGACGTTAAAAAGTACGTGATTGAAGATGTAAAATCCTTTAAAATGGGGTCTCCAGAAAACATGGAAAATTATGTAACGGCGGTCATTCATGAAGGCTCTTTTGATAAATTGGCCAAATACATCGACCAAGCGAAGAAAGACAAAGATGCCGAAATTATTGTTGGTGGTAATTACGATAAATCCAAAGGCTATTTTATTGAACCTACGGTGATCGTGACTACCAATCCAAACTATGCGACCATGTCCACGGAATTATTCGGTCCTGTTATGACGATTTATGTTTATGAAGACAAAAACTACAGCGCTACCTTAAAGTTGGTTGATGAAACCAGCATGTACGCATTGACGGGCGCAATTTTGGCAACGGATCGCTACGCGGTAGAGGAAGCCACCAAAGCGCTTCAGAATTGTGCCGGTAATTTTTATATCAATGACAAGCCAACTGGCGCGGTCGTTGGGCAACAACCTTTTGGAGGTGCAAGGGCTTCAGGCACCAATGATAAAGCTGGAAGTTCGCAAAATTTATTACGCTGGGTATCCCCTAGAATGATTAAGGAAACCTTCGTAACACCGACAGATTATCGCTATCCGTTTTTAGGCTAATAATCAGATCACCCAATTAAAAAACCTCTGAATGTGAATCTTTCAGAGGTTTTTTGTTTGATGTCATGTCTTAAGTACACTCAAGGATTATCCTTTGTATTTTATCGGAAGATGAACGACTTTCTTTGTATCAAAAAATTCTTCTTTAAAATAATCACTCAAATTATAAATGGTCGTGGTCCTAAACACTTGCAACTCTTCTGTTAAATCGCCACCTTTAAGATATAGAATACCATTTTTGATATCGTGTTGTTGCTTTTTAGCTATTTTACCTTTCACCCAACTCACAAATTCCGGCATGGCGGTAACCGCTCTACTGACAATAAAATCAAACTCACCCTTTACAATTTCGGCTCTGCCATGGGTGGTCTTGACATTTTTTAAACCAAGCGATTCGACCACACCCTCCACAACTTTCAATTTCTTTCCGATACTGTCTACCAAATGAAATTTACATTCTGGAAATAAGATCGCTAGAGGAATGCCAGGAAAACCGCCGCCTGTGCCAACATCGAGTATTTTAGATTTTGGTTGAAAAGACACCACCTTTGCAATACCCAACGAGTGCAGCACATGCCGCAGATACAATTCATCAATATCTTTGCGGGATACAACATTTATTTTGGCGTTCCAGTCTTTGTACAATGCTTCCAACTGCACAAACTGACGTTGTTGCGTTTCAGTCAAATTGGGAAAATAGGTCAATATCAAATCCATGGATGCTTCATTTTTTACAAAAATAGACATTTTTATATGTATAAATTGGCAGTTTGTTAATGGTGCCAAGTATATAATTGATTATCTTTGTTTGGTAACACCAAAATATGATTTGTGGCGTTACCGATTAAATCCTTTATGTATGGCACAAGAAACACTTTCATTTTCAAGATCAGATTCTGCAAAATTTTTCAGAACCCTTAATAAACGCGTTAACGATTATTTTAAAGATAACGACATAAAACGTACAGGAAACTGGAAGATTTGGGTCAAAACGGTTGTGATGTTTTCTCTTTTTTTAGCACCTTATTTTTTGATTTTAACGCTTGATCTTCCTACATGGGCGATGTTATTATTAACGGTGATCATGGGTATTGGCATGGCAGGCGTTGGAATGAATGTCATGCACGATGGGAATCACGGTTCCTTTTCCAACAAGGAGTGGGTCAATAGACTGATGGGAAGTAGTATTTATATCCTCGCTGGAAATGTCTATAATTGGAAAGTTCAGCACAATGTATTACACCATACGTACACCAACATTCATGGTCATGATGAAGATTTGGAAGCCGGAAGAATTCTACGCTTTTCAAAACACGCAGAATGGCATAAGCACCATAGATTCCAACATTATTATTCTATTTTACTATATGGCTTATTGACTATTAATTGGGCCATCACCACAGATTACCTTCAAATGAAACGTTATTTAAAACGTAAATTATCTTATGGAAAATTCCCTAATCCAAGAACAGAATGGAGCAAGTTGGTGATTTCTAAAATCATTTATGTTTCCATTTGGATTGTCCTTCCTATTGTATTGACGGACATTGCTTGGTGGAAATTATTGATCGGTTTCTTTTTGATGCATTATGTCGCTGGCGTCATTTTAAGTGTTGTTTTTCAATTGGCACACGTCATGGATGAAGCTGAAATGCCGCTTCCTGAAGAAAACGGTACCATGAAAAATACATGGGCCATACATCAATTGTCGACAACGGTTAATTTCGGTACCACGAATAAAATTGTGAATTGGTTTACCGGTGGATTGAACCATCAAGTGGAGCATCATATTTTCCCGCACATTAGCCACGTTCATTATACTAAAATTTCAAAAATAGTTAAAGAAACTGCCGCTGAATTCGGCTTACCATACAAAGAATATAAAACAACCCGCAAAGCGATCATTGCTCATTTTAGATTTTTAAAGGAAATGGGAATGAAACCAACATTACAAGCATAATTTTTACTTAATGAACCAACTTTCAGACAGAGTTTTAAACATGGCGACTTCTGCTACTTTAGCAATGGCCGCCAAAACCAGAGAACTCAAAGCAGAAGGCAAAGATATTACTGGTCTTAGTCTTGGAGAACCAGATTTCAATACACCTGATTATATTCAAGAAGCCGCAAAACAAGCGATTGATGATAACTATAATTCCTATTCGCCCGTTGATGGTTATGTGGACTTAAAACAAGCGATCATCAAAAAATTCAAGCGTGATAATGGTTTGACCTACACGCCAGCGCAGATTGTGGTGTCAACTGGTGCAAAGCAATCATTGGCCAATCTTGCCGCCGTGATGTTGAACAAAGGTGACGAGGTCATTCTACCATGCCCTTATTGGGTAAGTTATAGTGATATTGTTGAGCTGAATGAAGGTGTACCTGTTGAAGTCCAAACAAGCATCGACACCGACTTCAAAATGACGCCGGCTCAATTGGAAGCCGCCATCACTCCCAAAACTAAAATGATCTGGTATAGTTCACCCTGTAATCCTAGTGGTTCAGTGTACAGTAAAGAGGAGTTGAGAGGTTTGGCCGATGTACTTCAAAAGCATCCGAACATCATCGTAATCTCTGATGAAATATATGAGCATATCAACTTTGTTGGTAAACACGCCAGCATGGCGCAATTTGAGGATATGTTCGATCGTACCGTGACTGTTAACGGTGTTTCCAAAGCGTTTGCAATGACCGGTTGGCGGATCGGTTATATCGGAGGACCAGAATACATCGCGAGAGCTTGTAATAAAATGCAAGGCCAAATAACAAGCGGTGCCAATTGTATTGCGCAGCGTGCCACTATCACGGCATTGAACGAATCGCCATCGCGCATTCAGTACATGGTAGACGAGTTTAAGACGCGTCGCGATTTGATTATCAAATTATTGAACGAGATCCCGACTTTTGAGAACAATGTTCCAGAAGGGGCGTTTTATGTATTCCCGAATATTTC
>JBBSOJ010000240.1:0-5039 GCA_038259855.1 Flavobacteriales bacterium | reverse complement strand
ATTAAATGACAAGACAAACAAAAAAGAAATCCAATAAAGGGATTTCGAACTTAACAAATACCATTCTAAGTATTTTAAAAAAAGATAGAAACCAATCCTTCAACTATAAACAAATTGCTGCAAAACTTCAGGTCAATGACGCCAGCAGCAGAAACCAAATCATTAAAAAACTCAACGAGCTTCTTGCAAAAAAGGAAATCGTAGAAGTAGAACGTGGCAAATATAAAGCTGTTGTTAACACTGAATATCACGTTGGAAAATTAGATATGGCGGCCAGAGGTTCTGGGTATATCATTTCAGACGGTTTTGATGAGGATGTGTTTATTGCATCCAATAATATTAACAAAGCGCTGCATGGTGATGAAGTTGAATTTTACGTTTATAAACGTCGAAAAAAAGGCAAGTTTGAGGGTGAAATCACAAACATCATCAAACGTGCGAAAAGCGAATATGTTGGTGTTATTCAATTAAATAAGAATTATGCCTTTGTAGTCGTTGATGGTACGAAAATGTACAAGGACATATTTGTCCCGATAAGCAA
The DNA here is from genome assembly GCA_038259855.1 of Flavobacteriales bacterium. Lineage (GTDB taxonomy): Bacteria > Bacteroidota > Bacteroidia > Flavobacteriales > Flavobacteriaceae > JBPOFM01. The sequence goes on along the minus strand of JBBSOJ010000240.1, from coordinate 4,498 downwards.
AGTAAACAATGCTGAAGACGGTGACAAAGTATTGGTATCGCTAGAATCCTGGGAAGAAGGTGAAGATTCTCCAATGGGAAAAGTATTGAAGGTTCTAGGAAAACCAGGCGAGCACAATACGGAGATCCATTCTATTCTTGCAGAATATGGTTTACCATCCGACTTTCCGCATGAGGTAGAAGAGTTTGCTAATCAACTTGATACCTCAATTACAGAGAAAGAGATTGCCAAACGTCGCGATATGCGTAAAACGCTGACTTTTACTATTGACCCAAAAGATGCAAAGGACTTTGATGATGCGTTATCGTTTGAAAAATTAGATAATGGACTGTACGAAATAGGGATTCACATTGCTGATGTGTCTCATTACTTGCAAGAAGGAACTATTCTCGATGATGAAGCTTATGAGCGTGCAACCTCTGTTTATTTAGTGGATAGAGTGGTGCCAATGCTTCCTGAAGTATTGTCTAATAACGCGTGTTCTTTACGTCCTCATGAAGAGAAATATACCTTTTCGGCAGTATTTCAAATCAATGATAAGGCCGAAGTGAAGAACGAATGGTTCGGAAGAACTGTCACCTATAGCGACGCTCGTTTTGCTTATGAAGAAGCGCAGGTGATTATTGAAACCAAAAAGAATCAAATTCCGGAGGATATTTCAATCACAGGAAAAGCGTATGATGCAGATCAAAAAATAGCCGATGCTGTTTTAAAAATGGATGATCTCGCAAAGATCATGCGAAACCGACGGATGAGAGATGGTGCCATTTCGTTTGATAAGGTAGAGGTGAAATTTAATTTGGATGAAGAGGCAAATCCGGTCGGCGTATTTTTCAAAACCAGTAAGGATGCCAATAAATTGATTGAAGAATTTATGCTTTTGGCCAACAAGAAAGTGGCTGAATTCATTGGAAAACAATCCCCTAAAAAAACTTTTATTTACAGAGTTCATGATGAACCGGACGAAAGTAAACTTGCAGCATTACAAGGTATTGTAGCAAAATTTGGTCACAAACTGAACTTTAAGGATCGTAACAGCGTATCTCAGTCTTTAAATGGATTGTTACGCGATGTCCAAGGTAAAAAAGAGCAGAATTTAGTCGATACATTGACCATTCGGACCATGAGCAAGGCTGAATACACCACTCGTAATATTGGCCATTATGGATTGGCTTTTGATTATTACAGTCATTTTACATCGCCAATTAGAAGATATCCTGATGTCATGGCGCACCGATTGTTACAACTTTATCTCGATGGCGGTAAATCTGCCAATGAGGAGATTTACGAAGAGAAGTGCAATCATTCCAGCAACATGGAAAATCTAGCTACCAAAGCTGAACGTGATTCTATTAAGTATATGCAGATCCGTTTTATGGAAGATCATAAAAATGAAGATTTTGTGGGCGTAATATCTGGTGTGACCGATTGGGGAATTTACGTAGAAATCATAGATAACAAATGCGAAGGGATGGTCAGCGTCAGAGATATGAATGATGATCATTACCAGTTTGATGAGTCACAATACGCTATGGTTGGTAAGAAATCTGGCATGACATATCAGTTGGGAGATGAGGTTGTTGTGAAAGTTAAAAACACTGATTTGGTCAAAAAGCATTTAGACTTTACGTTAATGGGAAAACCACAAACAGCATGATCCTAACCACTACAAATTCTATAGAAGGTTTTAAGATTGTTGAATACAAAGGCATAGTTTCGGGAACATCTGCGGAATTAAAAACTGCATTTTCTTTTAAGACAGAAAAAAATATGCAGATGTTTGAAACCCTTATGGACAAGGCCAAAGAGGAAGCATTCAAAAAGTTGAAACAAAACGCAACAAATTTGAATGCCAATGCTATAGTTGGTATAAGTCTGGATATAGAAACAGAAGCAGGGAGCTATTTCTTTGTTTCAGTTATCGGAACTGCTGTAACGGTCGCTGTTTGATAGATACTATTAGAGACATTTAACGCAGTTACTCCTTTCTTTTTTTTAAATTTGTAGGAAACGAAGTCATATGTTTAATGACATTTTAGCTGCCATTCCATTTGGTATCATTTTAGCATTTACCATAGGTCCTGTGTTTTTTGTGCTTTTGGAAACGAGCGCTACCAAAGGATTTAAGAGTGCCTTGATTTTCGACCTGGGTGTGATGTTGGCAGATATTTTTTTCATTACCGTGGCTTTTTTTAGTACCAATAGACTTCTTGATAAAATTAAGGATGACCCAAATTTTTTGGTTTTTGGGGGTGTATTATTAGTGGTTTATGGTTTTATAACCTTCACAAAAACTTCGAAGTCCTTCCGGTCTATTGTGAGGGAATATCACAAAGTAGAAATACAGAAAAATTATCACAAACTTTTCCTAAAAGGGTTTTTACTCAATTTTATAAATATTGGAGTTTTAGTAGGTTGGTTAGGCTTTATTGTCATTGGCAATTCGCTTACGGAAACAAAACAAGGTTTGATCGCATTTTTGTCGACGATTTTAATTACGTACTTTATCGTTGATTTGTTTAAAATGCTTATCGCAAAAAAACTAAAAAATAAATTGACACCGAGACTCATCTTCAAAACGAAGAAGACTATTTCATTGGTTATTTTAGGTTTTGGAGTTTTGCTTTTAGTCCAAGCTTTTTTTCCAAAAGAAAAGGAACTATTAAAAGATAGGATTGAGGAAATTAATATTTTGGATTAAAAACTTTGAACATTTCCAGCCGTTTAAACGTCAAAACTATTTTTAAAAATTGCCGTTTTCAATATTACTGCTTATACTTTACTAAATTCATTTTTAAAAACTGTCAACCTACCCAGAGATTGAAGGTTCTTTAGCTTTTGAGCCGGTTTTGTTTGACTTTACTTAATTTTTTATAAAAATTCATAAAAAAACCTTCAACATAGATTAAAGGTTACGGAGGTTTTGATTGGATTTGATTTATGTTACAGCTTTTGCTCTGCTTAACTTAATATTTTCAAAAATTAACAATAAAAAAGACCTTCAACATAGATTGAAGGTTAAGGAGGTTTTGATCGGATTCCATTTATTGAGCAGCTTTTGCTCGACTTTACTTAATTTTTTTTAAAAATTTACAAAAAAAACCCTCAACACAGGTTGAAGGTTTTGGAGGTGTCGAGCGGATTCGATCTATTGAGCAGCTTTTGGTCGACTTTACTTAATTTTTTTTAAAAATTTACAAAAAAACCCTCAACATAGGTTGAAGGTCTTGGAGGTGTCGAGCGGATTCGAACCGCTGTAGCAGCTTTTGCAGAGCTGAGCCTAGCCACTCGGCCACGACACCTTTTGAGCTGGCAAATGTATAAAAAATTAAGGTTTTACACTACTTACGAATGCTTTTTTCGTTTTTTAGTCATTTTGATCGTAACCATTTCCACATCACCACCAATCGGAGGATTGATTTTACTGATGTTTACGGTGACTTTAGTTACCATGGTATCTTCATTTAGGATACGCATTAGAATTCTCTTTGCAACTGTTTCCAATAAATGGGTAGGTTTTAGCATTTCTTCACGGACGACACGATTCAGGAACACATAATCCACTGTATCACTCAAAGCATCAGATTCTGCGGAAGGTTGTAAATTGGCCTTTACGTTTAAATCAACACGATAATCACTTCCTATTTTGGTTTCTTCACTCAGGCAGCCATGGTTGGCAAAGATCCTGATATTCTCAACTTTTATGACTCCCATTAGCTTGTAAAAAAGTCAAATACGTTACTCAATCCACTTGTTTTTGTTTTATAGAATTCTGTATAACTACAGCGCTCACACGTAACGGAAGAGTATTTTTGATTTTGGACGTCGAAAATTTTGGATAGCGTTCCACCAGTAGCTCTCAACTGTCCCACGTTGTAAGTCTTGTTTTGGCATTTTGGGCACGTATAATTAAGTTCTTTCATCTAGAAGTTAGTTTGTATAAAATTAAGCAATCTCATCTAAAAATCTCGGTCATACTTGGTATAATTCATTAATTTTGGACTTGATTTAAAAGGTTTCCAAAATTCGATTAACATATGTCAGAAGAATCAAAATCACTCAATTTTATTGAGCATATCATTGAAGAAGATCTCGTCAATGGACTTCCAAAAGAAAAGTTACGGTTTAGATTTCCTCCAGAGCCAAATGGGTATTTGCATATTGGTCACACTAAAGCGATAGGAATCAGTTTCGGTCTTGGTGAAAAATACAATGCTCCAGTAAATTTGCGTTTTGATGATACAAATCCTGCCAAAGAGGAACAGGAGTATGTTGATGCCATAAAGAATGACATCTCTTGGCTCGGTTACACCTGGGCAAATGAAGTGTACTCCTCCGATTATTTTAAGCAGCTGTATGATTGGGCGGTTCGATTTATCAAGGAAGGGAAAGCCTATGTCGATTCACAATCTAGTGAAGCGATGGCAGAGCAAAAAGGCACCCCAACCCAACCTGGAGTTGATGGACCCTATAGAAACAGAAGTGTTGAAGAAAACTT
>JBBSOJ010000239.1:0-5113 GCA_038259855.1 Flavobacteriales bacterium | reverse complement strand
CTTCTGATAGAAACCCCGTGAAAAAGCGAAGCCACATTTATCAATGGATTTCTGTTGCCGCTGTGATAGCCGTTATGTTTGGGATTTTTACCCAATACAATTCAAATGAACCAAAAACCTTCGAAGACCTAACAAAAGAAGAACAAGTGGTGTATACCGAAACTAAAGAAGCGTTGAGTCTTTTGTCTTCCAAATTTAGTGAAGGTGCCAATAATGTAAGTGTTCTAGGTGTTGTTGGAGATCAGTTTGATAAGGGGGCTGAACAGGTAGAGTATGTAAGTGAGTTTTCAAAAGCAACCAATAAAATTTTAAAGAAGCCTGTGAAAGATACAAGCAGACATTAAGTGACTCATATAAAATAGAGAATCGATTAAAAAAAGAGTGAAAAATAATTGAAATAACGTTAAAAATAAAAATTAGAAATTATGAAAAAAATAGCAATTGTATTAGCAATGATCATCGCACCAATGGTGTCTTTTGGACAAAGTATTTTTGATAAATATGAAGATGCCGATGGGGTGTCATCCTTCGTGATGACCCAAAAAATGTTCAACATGTTGGCAAGTATCAACATAAATTTAGAGGATCCGGAAGACCAAGCGTTTATGGATATGGCCAAAAAGATTACCGGATTGAAAGTGTATACTACTGGAAGTGAAAAAACGTCTGCAGACATGAATGCTACAGTTAAAACGTATTTAGGAACTTCAAAATTGGAAGAATTGATGCGTATGAAGGATGGTGACCAAACCGTGAATTTTTATGTAAAGGAAGGGAAAGATGAAAACCACGTAAAAGAATTGTTGATGGTGATCAATGGTCTAAAGGAAATGACCCAAGCTGAAGATATTAAGATCAACGGGAAAAAGCGTGAATTCGAGACCGTTTTATTATCGCTTACTGGTGATATTGATTTGAGACAGATCTCAAAAATGACTGAAAAAATGAATGTTCCTGGTGGCGATCAATTGAATAAAGCCGGTAAGAAAAATAAAAAATAAGAACATGACTTCATCAATCAAACATAGTATAGTGTTGGTAATTTTGATTGCAACCCTTTCGAGTTGCAATCAAAACCCTTCATTACAAACGTATTTTGTAGACAATCAAGAACGGACGAATTTCATCTCTATGGACGTTCCATTGACGATGCTCAATATTGATAAAAATACCTTAAGTAGCGATCAGCAGGAAGCTTATAACTCGGTTGAGAAATTGAATGTGTTGGCCTATAAAAGCGACAGTCTGAGTACCGACGATTTTGAAGCTGAATTGGCAAAAGTCACTACCATCCTTAAAGATCAAAAATACAATGAGTTGATGCGGGGAGGGAATCCTGAAGATGGAAAATTCACCATAAAATATGTGGGTGAAGATGACGATATCGACGAGTTTATTGTTTTAGGCAGCTCAAACACCATGGGATTTGCCGTGGTCAGAATTTTAGGCAACGATATGGACCCAAATAAGTTGATGATGTTGAGTTCAGTCCTTCAGAAAGGCGATTTTAAAGATGCCAAAATTGAAGAGGTCATGAACTTTTTCAAATAAGGCCTCGGCACCAAAGGCAGGATGTTTGTTCAAATTGAATTATTACAGTAACAGAAAACCAAATCAATTTATAAGTCAATTTTTAGCTTAAAAGCATACTGTCTATACAGTTTATATCAAAAATCACTCGGAATCTTCCTCGGGTGATTTTTTTGTTTCCTTAAATAGAGTATAGCAAAGATTAGCGATGATAAACGCAAGGCATGAAAAAAGTAACACTTTTACAATGACATAATCTAATATGTTGAATATACCTCCAACAAAAAAAGCGATGGTCAACACCAGCATCAACCATCTCATCATGCGATCATTAGAACTGAACCAAAAGTTCATATACCTGTATAGTTACTTGGGGAAATCGCTTTGAGTTCATCCTTTATATCATTGGAAACCGTCAGTGTATCGATAAAATCTGACATGGTCTTTTGATTGATTTTCTCGTTGGTCCTTGTGAGACCTTTGAGCGCCTCATAAGGATTTGGGTAGCCTTCACGACGTAAGATTGTCTGAATGGCTTCAGCCACGACCGCCCAATTATTTTCGAGATCTTCTGCAAACTTGCTTTCATTCAACACGAGCTTGTTCAATCCCTTTAAGGTCGATTTAAAAGCAATTAACGTGTGTGCAAAAGGAACTCCGACATTTCGCAACACGGTGCTGTCCGTCAAATCGCGCTGCATACGGGAAAGGGGTAATTTAGCTGATAGATGTTCAAATACCGCATTTGCAAGTCCTAAATTTCCTTCACTATTTTCAAAATCAATAGGATTTACTTTATGTGGCATCGCAGAACTACCTACCTCACCAGTCTTTATTTTCTGTTTGAAATAATCCATTGACACATAAGTCCAAATGTCCCTGTTTAAATCGATCAAGATGGTATTGATGCGTTTGAGCCCATCAAACAGCGCTGCCATGTGATCATAATGTTCGATCTGGGTCGTTGGAAAAGAATGGTGTAAGCCTAATCGGTTTTGTACAAATTCGGTTCCGAAGGCCTTCCAATCAATCGATGGATAGGCCACTTTATGGGCATTGAAATTTCCGGTGGCGCCACCAAATTTCGCAGCACTCGGAATGTCATTCAATAAATTAAACTGCTCTTCTAAACGAACTGCAAATACCTGAATTTCCTTACCAAGACGGGTAGGTGAGGCAGGTTGTCCATGGGTTCTGGCAAGCATGGGGATGTCTTTCCAATCATCACTCAATTCATTCAAGCGATCGACGATGGTTTTGTAAGCAGGCACATACACCTCATTCATGGCGTCTTTAATGCTTAAAGGGATGGCCGTATTGTTAATATCCTGCGACGTCAAACCAAAATGAATGAATTCTTTGTATTCTGAAATATTTAAAACATCAAACTGTTCTTTTATAAAATATTCAACAGCCTTTACATCATGATTGGTTACAGATTCAATATCCTTAATCTTCAGCGCATCATCATTTGAAAAATCAGTGTATATAGAGCGTAAGGTATCAAACAACGACATGTCAAAATTTGAGAGTTGCGGAAGGGATGCCTCACATAATGCAATAAAATATTCTATCTCGACCTGAACTCTATATTTTATAAGGGCTTCTTCAGAAAAAAAAGAGGCTAGTTTATTGACTTTAGAGCGGTAACGTCCATCGATTGGAGAAATAGCGTTGAGAGATGTTAATGACATGTATGGTGTTTTTTTTTAAGAAGCGCTAAAGATAACAAAGAAAGTTTGAAGACACCGTCGCTGACTTAAGATTGATTCTATAATTTTAGTATATTCGGGTAAAATAAATAAACATGACTAAATTTTTAGTACTCTGCGCATTGATCTGCTCTTCATCAGTATATTCTCAAGTCTATAAAAAATCAGAACCATTCGCCCATACCTATTCTATTGTAGCCCGCGATTCGGTTACAGGTGACATGGGTGCTGCGGTACAATCTCATTGGTTCAATGTTGGCTCAGTGGTCATTCACGCCGAAGCAGGTGTTGGTGCGGTAGCCACTCAATCTTTGACAAACCCAAGTTACGGACCAAAGGGCTTGGTTTTAATGAAACAAGGCCTTTCTCCGCAACAAGCGATGGACGCGTTAACGTCTAATGATAGTGGAGAAATGTACCGACAGGTGGCTTTTTTAAATTCCGACGGTCTGGTCGCCAGTCATACGGGACGTTTATGCATCGACGAAGCTGGACATCGCCAAGGAAAGAACTTTTCTGTCCAAGCAAATATGATGTTAAAAAATACTGTTTGGGATGCTATGGCAAAGGCATTTGAGACAACGTCAGGCACATTGGCAGAACGGATGCTCGCGTCTCTAAAAGCTGCACAAGATGAAAAAGGAGACATCCGTGGTAGCCAGTCGGCGGCCATTATAGTCGTTAAGGGAACAGCGACAGGTAAGGTATGGGAAGATAAAATTATGGATCTGCGGGTGGAAGATCATGCAAGCCCAGTGGCAGAATTGGAACGTTTAATCCTATTGAATACTGCTTATGGTCATATGAACGATGGGGATGTCGCTATGGAAGTTGGTGATTCTAAAAAAGCGGAAGAATTATATTTAAAAGCTCAAAAACTAGTTCCTGATAATCTGGAAATGCAATATTGGTATGCCATCAACTTACTTAATAATAAGGAGTTTGAGAAAGCAAAACCGATTCTAGCATCCATCTTTCAAAAAGATCCCAATTGGAAAACCCTAACCTCGCGTTTAGTGAAGAGTAAATTATTGACAATTTCCGATTCTGAATTGCAAAAAGTGCTCAAATTGTAATCATAGACTTTGATTGAATGTCAACTTTAATTTCTAATGGGTATTGTTAATTTTTATAATCATAGAAAGTTAAAATGAAATTAATTAAAATAGTGCTACTCCTCTTGTTCGTGGTATTCGTCATAGCGCAGTTTTTTCGTCCTGAAAAAAATGAAGCAGATATAGAAACCTTCGATGTGTTTTTAAAAGAGACAAAACCTTCGAAAGATGTGACTACCATTTTAACAGGGACCTGTTTTGACTGCCATAGTGATCATACGCGCTATCCTTGGTACAATAACATCACACCAATGAATTATTGGTTGGCAGAGCATATTGACGATGGAAAAAAACATTTCAATATTTCGAAATGGGATGACTATTCCACAAAAAAGAAAGATCATAAGTTCGACGAATTGATAGAAATGGTTGAAAACGGAGAAATGCCTTTGAAATCCTATACATATACCCATCCGGAAGCCAATTTGTCCGATGAGCAAGTCGCATCAATAGTGACGTGGGCGAAGGAAGTGCGATTTAAATACAGTTTGGAGCCAAACGCAGAATAACATCTCAACTTGATGTTTCTATAGATTTAATTCGGTTGATAGAATTTCAACTCTGAAAAAATGATTTCATTTAAAATCAACATGTATGAATGAACTCAATTTACATTCATCATGATGCCATCATAAATTCAAGAAGTGTCACAAAAAAAATTATTGATTATTGGTTTTGTTTGGCCTGAACCGAGAAGTTCTGCGGCTGGCAGTAGGATGATGCAATTGATAGAGGTCTTTAAAAAGAAACATTTTG
>JBBSOJ010000238.1:0-5123 GCA_038259855.1 Flavobacteriales bacterium | reverse complement strand
GAAACCATATTAATAGCTGATGAATTCCGACTGCCAACTCAAAATTCTTGACTTGAATACTGTATTCAAATCAAAAAACCTCCAATAAACACAAGACTACAATTCGTTTAGTTTAAAACTATAGATCTTTATACTAGGCATGGAATTAAAACATCCTCGCTTTACAATTGCAATGTATAAGGTGATTTTTATTTCAATCATGTATTTTTTTATTATTAAGAACATATAGGTTAGTAATCTAATTATTAAAGTTTCGCGACATAAGGATCACAAAATCAATCTGATTTTTGAAGTTTCTTCCAAAAGTTTCATAACCTTTAAAGAATCAACTCTAGATTGTTCCTGACCGTAACTATTGAAATAACAGCAAGAAATAAAAAAGTAAAAAAGGCATTTCATAAATCAGATATTTCAACGTAATATACTAATTATTATGTAGATACGTTCGGCACAATATAACAGTATGTTTTGTTAATAATTTTAGATAATTCGATAAATGCATTAGATTTTGATACAAAACGACTTAGACCAAACGTGCTTTTAGCGGCGTTTTCCTTATCAAATCGAGTCTGATGGAAAGAAATTAAAATTGAAAAATAACGTAAAGTTACTTATCGCTATTGTCAAGAGAAAGTGATTTTTTTGTGGCGGGTACAATACGTTGGATGCAAAATGTTCTTGCCCAAAAGCAACAAAACCTCGATAATCATGAGATTATCGAGGTTTTGTTTACAATTAATTTTAAAAGTTGTCGGGGTGAGAGGATTCGAACCTCCGACCTCCGCGTCCCAAACGCGGCGCGATAACCGGGCTACGCTACACCCCGAAGTGGTTATCTTTATCGACTCCTGAAAATCGAGGTGCAAATATATATCTTTTCTTTTAACTGTAATATTAATATTTATTAAATTTAGAGAATAAACTATATTACAAATGATGTTTAAATTATTATGCCTAATTCCAATAGCTCTTTTAAGTTTTGCGAGCTGTGCACAGGATAAAAACCCAATTAATACGCAACATAGTCATGAGGTTGTCGTACCTGATTTAAAAATTCCATGGGGCTTCGTATTTCTTCCAGACAACTCAATGCTAATCAATGAGAAAGAGGGCGAAATGATTCATTTCAAAGAAGGTAAAAAAACTAAAGTTGAAGGCCTTCCGGAAATTTACAATCGTGGTCAAGGTGGCCTTCTTGACCTTGCCTTACATCCCAACTATAAAGAAAATGGCTGGCTTTATTTTTCCTACGCCTCTTCCGAAGGGGATGATAATGGCGGAAATACTGCTTTGATGCGCGCAAAAATTAAAAATAACCAACTAGTGGATAAGGAACTTTTATATAAAGCCACCCCTAATACTACGAAAGGTCAACATTTTGGTTCGCGTATTGTATTTGATAATGATGGCTATCTTTATTTTAGTGCTGGTGAACGTGGCGAACGCGATGTCAATCCCCAGGACATCACCCGAGACAATGGTAAAATATATCGTCTAAACGATGACGGAACAATTCCTAAAGACAATCCGTTTTTCAACACTCCAAATGCTAAAAAAGCTATATACACCTATGGTAATCGCAATCCGCAAGGCATGGTTTTGGATAAAGTGACGAACAAAATTTGGATGCATGAGCACGGACCACGTGGTGGTGATGAGATTAATATCGTTAAGAAAGGTGCCAATTATGGTTGGCCAGTGATCAGTTACGGCATCAATTATAGCGGCACCTCATTTACCGATAAAACAAAACAAGAAGGCATGGAGCAGCCACTGCATTATTGGGATCCATCTATAGCACCAAGCGGCATGGCTTTTATTACGAGCGATAACTATCCTGGCTGGAAAGGTGACCTACTTGTTGGCTCTTTAAAATTTGAGTATGTTGACAAATGTGTTCTAAAAGATGGAAAGGTCATCAAAGAAGAACGCCTTTTGGACGGCTTGGGACGCGTAAGAACCATCAATGAAGGGCCGGATGGTTATATTTATGTTGGAATCGAAAATGTTGGAATTGTAAAATTACTACCTAAAAAATAATGACTCGCACTATGTATTCTATCCTTCTATTAGTTTTAAGTTTATTAGCCTGTAACAACTCTGAAAATCAACAAACTTCAGATTTAAAAAAGAGCATTGAGCGTGGCGCTATTGTATACGACGATTTCTGCATGCAATGCCATCTCCCAGATGGAAAAGGAGTCCCAAGAGCGTTTCCGCCTCTGGATAAATCTGATTATCTATTAAACAAAAGAGCCGAAAGTATTAAGGCGATTAAGTTTGGAGTGTCAGGTAAAATCGTGGTCAACGGTGTCACCTATAATGGAGTTATGGCTCCTATGGGTTTGACAAATAACGAAGTTGCGGATGTGATGAATTACATTACAAACTCTTGGAGCAACAAAAACAGCAAAATGATAACTGTAGAGGAAGTTTCAAAAATTCAGCCCTAAAATTCTTTTATAATTGGTTAGATTTGCCTCAATTTATAAAGAAAAATTATGCTTGTTATAGGAATCGCTGGTGGTACAGGATGTGGAAAAACAACTGTTGTCAATCAAATTTTGAACGAATTACCTGAGGGTGAAGTAGGTGTCATTTCACAAGATTCTTATTACAAGGACACCTCGCATTTAAGCTATGATGAGCGTATCAAAATCAATTTTGATCATCCTCGTTCTATTGATTTTGAACTGCTAGAGCAGCATGTTAAAGATCTTCGTAACGGAAAAGATATCCATCAGCCGGTATATTCGTTTATTAAACACAATCGCACGGGGGATACCATATTAACGCATCCACGCAAAGTAATGATCGTTGAAGGAATTCTGATTTTAACCCATCCGGAATTGCGCGACCTTTTTGATATTAAAATATTTGTGCATGCCGATAGTGATGAACGCCTTATCAGACGATTAAAACGCGATATCACCGAACGAGGACGAGACATCGACGAGGTGTTGCAGCGTTACCAGAACACACTAAAACCGATGCATCAACAATTTATAGAACCCACTAAAGAGTTTGCCGATATCATCATACCAAATAACAAATACAATACGGTCGCTGTGGGAATTGTGCGGAGCATTATAAATCAACGTTTGGTCTAATATGAATTTCAATTCAAAATATCTCAAACCATTCAAAAATCTCTATGTCCTCATTTTTGTGGTATTCGTGATTTGGATGCTTTTTTTTGATGCCAATTCATGGTTGATCCATCGGGAATTGAATGCTGACATGGATGATTTAGACAATGAAAAAGAATATTATCAAAAGGAAATCGCGAAGGATAATAAGGCTATAAAGGAATTAAGTACCGAAGAAGGCATTGAAAAAATGGCCAGACAGAAGTATTATATGAAAAAGGAAAATGAGGATATTTATATCATTGAATATGAAGATAGTATCATAAAACAGGAAAAAGATGAGTAGATCGTTATTCACGGAGTTTGAAGAAGTGTCTTCAAAAGCATGGAAACAATTGATTCAAGTTGATTTGAAAGGAGCTGATTATAATGATGCACTGATTTGGAAGACCAACGAAGGCATTAATGTAAAACCCTTCTATCATTCTGATGAGCTAGAATCACTGCCCAACGTTTCGTATACCAGAGCAACAGCTTGGAAAATCAACCAAACCATATTTGTGGCCAACATCGAAAAATCCAATCTAAAAGCAGTAGATGCCATTGCTCGTGGCGCCGAAAGCATCACGTTCATTCTTCCATCGGGCGACATTTCCATCAAGGATTTGTTGGCTAACATTAATTTAATAAAAATTACCATTTTTTTTCGATGCAAATTTTTATCAACAGAGTTTGTCAAGCAATTCAATTTTTTTCCTTCAAAAGAGAACATTCATGTTGAAACAGACATCATTGGGAATCTCTCAAAAACAGGGAATTGGTTTTCAAATTTAAAAAATGATTTTAGTCAATTTGAAGCGATTGTACAAAACACCAATAGTTTTAGCATCAACGTGTCGTTGTTCCAAAATTCTGGAGCCACTATGGTGCAACAATTGGCGTACGCCCTAGCCCATGCCAATGAATATCTTAATCAACTAGAGGCGACCCTAACATCAGACGTAAAGAAAACGATTGATGTAATATTCAATGTGTCGGTCGGCACCAATTATTTCTTTGAGATTGCGAAACTTCGTGCTTTAAGAATCCTTTGGCGCACTTTAGCTTCTGAATATAATGTCAACCCTAATTGCAAAATAATCGTAACACCAACAAAACGTAACAAAACAATATACGATTACAATAACAATATGCTGCGAACCACTACGGAATGCATGAGCGCGGTTCTCGGTGGTGCTGACATTATCTGCAATTTGCCATACGATGCCATATACCATAAGGATAATGAATTTGGAGAACGTATTGCACGCAATCAGTTATTGATATTAAGGCATGAAAGTTATTTCGACAAGGTGAACAATCCTGCTGATGGTACGTACTACATTGAGAATATCACGGGACAATTGGCTGAGAAAGCTTTGATATTGTTTAAGGACATAGAAGCCTCTGGTGGCTTTTTGCACCAATTGAAACAAGGTACAATTCAAAAGAAGATCAAGGAGAGCGCCGCGAAAGAACAAGATCAGTTTGATAAAAACGATATTATTTTATTGGGTACCAATAAACATCCCAACAAATATGATAAAATGAAAAGTGAATTGGAGGTGTATCCATTTATAAAAATGAATCCAATAAAAACGTTGATTGAGCCAATTATTGAAAGGCGTTTGGCTGAAACGTTAGAGCAAGATCGCCTTCAAACTGAATAAAATTGACTCCATGGAAAATTTAGGATTCTATATTGACTACATTGCTAAAATCATGGAAGCCATAGGTGTTCTTACTATTTTTAGTGGTGCGATCTATTCATTTTTTATTTTTTTCAATGCGCTAAAAAAGCATCACGTTAACCCGTATATAAGATTCAGACAAACTTTAGGAAAATCAATATTATTGGGATTGGAAATTCTGATAGCGGCAGACATTATGGCCACGGTCGTTACAGATCCTACATTACGTAGTGTTTCAATCTTAGGAGTTATTGTCATTATCAGAACCTTTTTAAGCCTTTCACTCCAAGTGGAATTGGAAGGG
>JBBSOJ010000237.1:0-5138 GCA_038259855.1 Flavobacteriales bacterium | reverse complement strand
ATAAAAATTGTAATGTATAATATCATTCTACACGCTAATACAGCGTAAGCACTATCGTCAACAAATCGACCTCCAAACTTGATTCCATCATAACCAAAAAAAGCAAACAGTTAGAAACTATAATGAATTAAAAACAATCATCATTCATCATTCATCTTTCATCACTCATCAGTCATCACTCATCATTCATTATTCATCTTTCATCACTCATCATTCATCATTCATCATTTATCGCTCATCACTCATCATAATAGCCTATAAAATTTACATGTCAAAAAACCTATCTTTGCGGCACTAAATTGGCTCATGGTTTTACTTTCATCACCCTTACAGGGCTTTACAGATTTTAGATTTCGCAATGCCTTTCAAACCTATTTTGGTGGTATTGATACCTTTTATGCGCCTTACATTCGGCTGAATGGTAAAATGACCATCAAGCAGTCCTATCAACATGATATCGACCCTGCCAACAATACGACGCTGGAGGTCATTCCTCAAATAATTACCAACGATGCCGAGGAGTTTCTCTTTGTTGCCAAATACGTGCGAAGTTTGGGCTATAAAGAACTGAATTGGAACTTGGGTTGCCCCTACCCGATGGTCGCCAAATCTGGGATGGGCTCTGGACTTATTTGTAATCCCACAAAGATTCAGGACATTCTGGAGCGAGCACATTCTGAAACCGACATTTTAGTTTCCATGAAAATGAGAATGGGCTACGAACATGCCCAAGAGATTTTGGAGGTGTTCCCTATTTTGGATCAATATCCGCTTAAAAACATTGCCATCCATGCCCGCATAGGGAAACAACTGTATAAAGGACCAGTCGATTTAGAGGCGTTTGAACGGTGTATTGATAGCACGAAGCATAAGCTCTACTACAATGGTGATATTACAAGTGTGGCGTCGTTTAAAGCGATGCAGACGCGTTTCCCAACCCTTGATCATTTTATGATTGGCCGCGGACTTATTGCAGATCCGTTTTTACCGAACATGATCAAAATGAATAGTACCGCGTATCCTGACGATCGATGGGCGATTTTTTCGTCGTTTCACGATACCATCTATCAGCAATACGACGCCTACTTGTCGGGGCCAACACCCATCAAATTGAAAATGTTGGGCTTTTGGGAATTCTTTTCACAGTCTACCAGCAATCCTCAAAAAACGTTTAAAGCCATCAAGAAAGCGACCAACCCCTTTAAATATAAGCAAGCCGTTGCGCAGATTATAGCCAATGAGCAGTCGGTTGGAAAGAAATCATTCTAATGTCGTTATGATCGATTACAGATTCAACTGACGTTTAAAACGTCTGTTATTTTTGGCGTGAATTATGTTTCTAAAAGAGTGGCATCAATACGCATCAAAAATTGATTATGTCAAGACATTTTTTTTGTGTGAAATTGACAAATTGAGCTGACTCAATTCATGAGCATCATCTCTTAATAGCCCGTGTTGCCATAAAGGACGGAAAAAATGCATCCATTTTCTGGTCTCCGCCCCAATCATCTTCATACAGATCTGTCAGCATAAAGCCTGCTTTCAATTGCCCTCCAATCTGATCTGTAAAACTATGTCCGAATTGCAACGGTTCGTTTTCTTTTTTCAAGGCTTCCAAGGCGTCTTTTGGCAATGAATGCAAGTCAGAAAACGGCTGTTTGTACAGTAGCTTCAAACTGTCTTCATCAATTTGAAACGACAACGGATTGATTAAGCCAGTCAGTAACCTACCGTTTGGTTTCAGAACTCGATAACACTCGTTCCAAACTTGCAAGACGTTGGCAACGAAAAGGATGGAGCACGGATTAAAAATCAGGTCAAATGATTCGTCTGCAAATACGGACAGATTTTTCATATCGCCTTGTACTGTTTTAATACCAAGGTCAAATTTATCACTCATCGCTTTATCTTGCTGCAGTTGCTTTTCTGAATTGTCAAAAATGGTAACATCCGCACCCAAGGCCGCCAGGATTGGCCCTTGTTGACCACCACCAGAGGCGAGTCCCAAAATCTTTAAACCTTTCAAATCCGGAAACCACTCATGGGGAACAGGTTTTGTCGGAGTCAACACGATATTCCAATCGCCGTTTTTAGCATCTATCAAGGCTTGTTCGGTCACAGGCATGGTCCAGCGGTCTTTTTTGTCCACGTAACTATCCCAAGCTGCGCTGTTATATGTTGCAATATCCATAGTTGTAATTCTTTTGTATTAATCTACCACTAACACCAAGGTCTCGACTATCCTTTTCTTCGGGAATAGTTTTAACGATGCACGTTTATGATAGATTGGTTTAAGCTTGTGGTGGATGTTATTTTGTGTGTTCCTTAACCCAATTAGAAATCAGCTCCAGAACCTTCGGCGCTATCGTCTGTTCAATTTCAGCGTACTCATTAGACATCCCTGTCGTACTTTCTTGAAAGAGATGGTTTAAATTTTCCAGTTCAACGGTGGTAACATTTTGATTTCCATTGCTCTCAATAGACGATTGAATGGCAGACAGATTATCTTTTGAAGGTACTTGAAAATCCTTATCGCCATTGAGTGCCAAAACAGGACATTTAACAGCTTTCAAATAGTCTGAAGGCTTGGATCGGAGTAAACTTAAGATTTCTTTGGTGGTAATTTGGTTAACCAAAGCTGTTCTTTGGCTTTCAGGAAACATGTTTCCGTACTTATTTTTATAAAATGAATTGATACTGTCTTTCAATTTCTGATTGTCAAGATTTGAATTTACCACGATATCGTAGGCTTCTTTTACCAAGGTCTGACCTTGTTCGATTTGCATTTCATTGATCCCCATTGCTCTTTCTAAAGCTGCTTTTTGAGACAGCATTAAAATATCTCCATTGATTCCCGGTGCAGCCAAAAGAACCATGAAATTAACATTTGTACTTTCAGAAGCGACTTTGGGTGCTATAATGCCACCAATACTATGACCGAGTAGACCAATTTTCTTATGGTGAATGTCCTTTCTTGTTCTTAAAAAGTCCATGGCTGACGTAATATCTGATGATTGCTCGTCAATAGTTGAGGTCTCATAAGTACCTTCGGATTGTCCAGCACCACGTTCATCAAATCGCAACACGCCAATGCCATTTTTAGTCAAGTCGTCAGCGATGACCAAATAAGGCTTGTGACCAAACATTTCGCCATCTCTGTTTTGTGGGCCACTCCCGCTGATGATAATAACCACGGGGAATTTTCCGTCTTTTTTTGGAAGGGATAAGGTTCCTTGCAACGTAAGATCATCAAAGGTGTTAAAAGATATCTCTTCGGTATAATAATCAAAAGGTGCTTTGGGTTCTTGTGGTCGGTTTAAAACTATGTCGCCACGTTTTAAATTCAAAGCCACGGGAAAACCACCCTTGTACAAGTTCCCAATCAGTTCATCTTTGTCGTTGAGACGCCCTTTATATTCTAAACCAAAACTTGAAAATGTTATCGTGATGAGCGTATCGTTCACTACAGTCGCATCTGCCTTACCGCCGTTTAAGCCCTGTTTTGGGATGTCCATGGTTGATGCATAAACGTCTCCATCTTTAACGATTTTGAAAGCAATGTCTAATGGTCCGGTTGGGATCGTAATTTCGCCAATCCAGTTTCCAACGTAATTTTGCGAAAACGCCTGCATCGTTAATAGGGCGAAAAGTAGAAATGTCATGTAGTTTTTCATTGTAACGTTTTTTAAATAGTAGTCATTTAGTATTTTTTGAATGTCCTTTATTTGGTAACTAACAATTCCAATGAGCAAAAAAAGGATAGTATTAGAATCACATGATCAATGCTCAAACCTAAATTCAATACTCAAGCACAACAGAACGTTAGTATATAAGAACGGTTAAGCCTAGGTGAACATCTTCATGGCATTTTTGAACCTTTTTTATTATTTTTAGCTACTTGAGATTCATACTCCGAGATTCCCAAGGCATTTTCTACAACGTACATTTCTGGTCTTCCAACGGTAATACCTAAATTTATTCCGCATCGAACGAAGTATTCCTGCCCTTTCTCTATATCAATGGTAACTGAAGTTTTTGACTCCGTTTTGCCCCAAAATTCGTGTTTCCCAAACTCTGTAATTTTATATTCAAATTTTTCTCCATTTCTAACCCTTCCGATCACCGTCTCGTCATCCATTCTAACTTTGAAGCCTATCATTGAACCCGCGAAAATTTTTGGACGGTAAAAATAAACGACTGCGTAGTCTGAATTTGCAGGCAAACGCGATTTATTTCCAAGTTTGCTAATTTCTGATATTTGGGCAAGCGCATCTGAATTCGAGTTTCTGTATAATTTTGCTTTTATTCGATAACAAGTGCTATGGAAATCTGGTTGTTTAAGCTCCGTTAACTGAATGATATTAGCACCTGATTGTTTAGCGGTTTCTTTGGCGTCATCAATCACTTTAGTGTAGCCACAATCCGTTGAAAATCCTGAATCGCCAATTTTTAGGTCACCTACAAAACTTGAATCTTCAGGTAGTTTGTCGTAGTGCTTTAAAATCACTATGCCATTGACATCATCCAGTGGCTTAAATTCGGTGTTCGATAAACTAGTTCTAATTTTTGGTGAACACGATTGTAACACAATCAAAGCAAATAATAGCAAGGTAACGGTTCTTTTCATGCTTGAGTTCGTTTTATATTTTTTATAGGATTGTTTGAGCATTCCGCTCTTTGTAAATCTTCTTTAAAATGTTACAGAGAATTTAGAGTGAAGCAATTTAACTTATTCACTGATCCTCTGATTTTTGACCACAACAAGTACGCTAAAATAATTCAGAATTCAAAGATTTTAATAGTACGCTTCAAAATATTTCTGCTGTACAAAACGGCTCTATACATAGTGTTCTCACAAGACCTATAAAAGACTTTAAGAAAAGTGATTTAGCACTATTGACATCGGAAGCATGTTTAAAAGTAAAAGCCAGTGGCTAGCTAAGTAAATATGCCATTGTCAGGTCTGTCACCAGATTTAACGACTGAAATCATCTTTGATCGCCATGACCAAAAGTGTCGACCTTCAAAACATATGGTAATAAAAACTAATTATTCGCTTTTATAGAGATCAGGTGTTACGGAGATTTCAGTCGCAAATGCACCGTTGCTATCGTAATATTTATAGTCCATGGTAATTT
>JBBSOJ010000236.1:0-5232 GCA_038259855.1 Flavobacteriales bacterium | reverse complement strand
TCCGGATCTAAATTTTCATTCCCCAACGTTGTCGGGTCACTGTAATATAAGTCGGTATAGGTTGGAATGCGATAGGTATATCCAATGTTTCCATATAGTTTAACGTGCTCGCTAAGATCATACCCAACATCCATTCCTGGGAATGCATGAAACTTGAAATCCGAAAAGTAGGTGGCTGCTACTCCCGGTGTCACATCCAATTTACCATTTAAAAACTCGAAGCGATGCTCTAGAAACACTGTAGTCATCAATCGTTGGTGTTGCCCAAGATTGTTACTCGAAATATACACTTGGGAGACATCGACTCCAAAACCGGTGATACCTAATTCGGAAGTATAGGACCCATTGAGTTCAGCTGCCACTTTATTGGTTTGATGCAGATTTCTATAAACCGTTGGATTGTTTCGCACAAAGATATATTCATCTTGATTGCGTTTCCAATACAATCGAGGTCTGAAGGTCCATTGCTCATTTTTGATCTCTGTAGTCACACCAATCAAACTCGCTTGCGTTTCTTCATATTGATTGATGGCACTTGGGGTTGAATAAAACCCGTTCGCACCAAACTTACGATCGGAAAAAGTCGCAATCATGGTAATTGGCAATCTATTGGTATTGAAATTGCTCTTTAAGAAATAATTCTGATTGTCATAATCCGTATTAAAGCGATAGCCTTCGGACGTGTTTTTAGAAAAATGAATTAAATGCGATGAGTTTTTAAATTGATTGCCGGCAGTTACGGATGCATTTTTCTGATCATAAGATCCGGCTTGCGCATTGATGGCCAATGAATTGGTGGGATTTTTTTTAGTAACGATATTAATCGCACCTGTAAAGGCATTCTGCCCAAACACACGAGCGGATGGCCCTTTGATGATTTCGATACGTTCAATAACCTCAATCGGTAGTGCCATGTTCATGGTGTGATGGCCTGTTTGAGAATCTTCCACCTTAAAGCCATCTACCAACAATAGAGTCTGATCAAAACCGCCTCCGCGTATGTATAAATCAGCTTGCATGCCGGCAGTACCACGACGTCTAATGTCAATGCCTGCAAATTGCTGTAAGAGATCAGCAACATTTGTAGCAGCACTTTGCTTAATGTCTTTTGCGGTAATGACCGTGATGGTTCTTGAATTTTCCTTGAATGGTAAATCAATGCGACTCGATTTTATCAGAATCTCGTCTAATTTTTCTTCAGGTTGTGGTTGTTGGGCGAATAGATGGAAACTCGTTGCTATCACAACAAAACAGGCTATAATCTTTTTGGAAATCATGGGTTGGGTTGAATTAGCGTGCAAAAATAAGCATATATCTGTGTTCTGTAGCAGTTGCAAAGTTAAATATGGGGGACTATTTTTAAAGATATGTGACTGCTGATGTTTTAAAA
The DNA here is from genome assembly GCA_038259855.1 of Flavobacteriales bacterium. GTDB lineage: Bacteria > Bacteroidota > Bacteroidia > Flavobacteriales > Flavobacteriaceae > JBPOFM01. The sequence continues at coordinate 3,842 of JBBSOJ010000236.1, read as the reverse complement.
TAAGCTTCTTTGTTGATCCATTGGTGGTTACCTTTCGTGGTTGCATCCAATAAGTCAATCTGAAATTTATCAGAGATGTGGTAAGCATTGTGAAGGGCTTCGTCAAAAGACTTTGTTGTAAATAAATTTAAGATGGAATTGACTTCATACCATAGATTGACTCTATTATAATCACCAACTTTATATATGGAAATGTAGTTTAAATCCACTAAATCTTGCCATGACTCATGATAGGTAAAGAGACCTAATTGATAAGAATGTCGAATTTTGGATTGTTTGAAATTAAGGTGAATTATGTGTCTTAAAATGATAGGAAGCACACTAACAATGAGTGTAAAAAAAAGCCAGATCAAGTGTACAGTCAATCGGGTGATGTCATCTGTATTTAACCGATCGTAGATGTTAGGCTTTAAAATATAAACGATCAATGTGAAAAAGGAACCGAATGTTATTGAGAAAATCAGTCTTTTCCAGACGGAGACTTTAGGGGCTCTAATGATCAGTTCATTTTCTAACATCTACAAATATAAAGATAGGATCTATAAAAACTAAATCACTCTTGTTCGATAACATTTTAACAAATATTGGTTTCTTCAGCAACAGGAAGGTATTAGAATATTTTAAAAATTTAGCACCTTCGTTAAGCTTTAAAATCTATTTTTATTTTGAGGTCACAGCCGGTGATCAAATAGTCTTAATTTTCAAAAGATTACGAATCACGTCATATGTCTTAAGTTAAACTAAATAGTATAAAATTATTGCTTTTCGATAATAAAACCTATATTTGTTATCGTTAAACAATAATAAATCACCAATGAGAAAGCTCACAATCTTAAAAACCATCGTCGATATCATTTGGATCTTTACCGTTCCAGCCATTATTTTGATCCTATTTTTAATTCCTTATATCTTATTTTCTGGAGGATTTGATCTTCCCATCAATTTAAATGGTATAGAGATGAAGGTAATCGATTGGCCATCAAAACTGGTCATCAGCTGTGTGATGCTGTCCTTTTTATTGATGTTTTATAATGTCTTTTTATTCAAAAAAATTCTTCGGTATTTTCAAAAGTTCAAAATATTTGATGACTATGTCAGTACGTCATTGAACACTATGGGGAGCATTTTTATTATAGGCGCTTTTTTATCTGGGGTCCCCACATTTTTATACCGATTGTTCCATATGAATGAGTTTAAGCTGGCGCTTGGCTTCAGTCCATTTATTTTGCTCCTGTCACTTGGGTTGTTTTTAATGATTTTGAGCGAAATATTTCAAGTGGCTAAAGAGGCGAAGGTTGACAGCGAACTAACGATTTAATATAAATAAGATGAAGAAAATCAAAATTTTAAATGCTTTTATCATTTTCATGATCCTATTTCACATCTTTAGTTTTGTGACCAATATGTATTTAAATGAAGTTTCTGAATATGGAGAAACACTTAAAACGGCGTATGATCGTGTCGTTTTTGGGCAACTTACTCCATACATTCACATCACTTTGTCACTATTCACGTTTATAGGACTTGTGTACGTGCAGCGTGCGCTATCCAATTGTATTAATGAAGGCTTTTTCAATATTGCAAGCGTCTCTCAATTTAGACATGCAGCATTGTTTCTATTTCTTTCTGGCGGATTCGGTTTTATTTTTGATGCGATATTAGTTTGGAAAGCCGAAGGGGACATGCTCTTCGGAAATTTAGGAGTGGATTTCTTTATGTTGATTATTGCATTCAGTCTTTACATCATTGCAGATGTTATTGAAAATGGAAGTTTCATGCGCCAAGACAGCGAACTAACAATTTAAAACATGTCCATTACTATAAATCTTGATGTTATGCTCGAAAAGCGTGCGATGAAAAGCAATGAGTTGGCTGACATTATTGGTATCACGACCGCAAATTTATCCATCTTAAAAACGGGAAAAGCACGTGCCATTCGGTTTTCAACATTAGAAGCGATCTGCGAAGCACTCGATTGCCAGCCCGCCGATATTTTGGAATATCGAAAGGATTGATGCCGCATTTGTATCGACTTTTTGAAACCCCTATGTTTTGAAGCACTACAAATTTCAAAACATTGTATATTTGGTTTTCAAATTCTGAAGTTATGAAGTATTTTTTGAGTGTCTCCCTTATTGTTTTGTCGTCATGCTTAATTCAGGCGCAAATGTCTTCAAAATACAGCATCTCCTTTGAGAATGCCAAGCATCATGAAGCCACTATCATTGGCACCTTTTCCAATCTTAAATCAGATACTACAGAATTTACCATGGCACGCTCGTCGCCCGGTCGGTATGCCTTGCATGAATTTGTAAAGAATGTTTATAATGTAAAAGTAACGGATAGTAAAGGCAACATACTAAAAACAGAACGACCAAATCCGTACGCTTGGAAGGTCAGCGGACATGACGGTACCATCATAGTGAGCTATACATTATTTGCAAATCATGGCGATGGCACCTATGCTCAAGTTGATTTAACGCACGCGCATCTTAATATGCCCGCCACCTTTATGTATGTTCCAGAATTGGCAAATCAAGGAATGGAAGTCAATTTTAAAGTCCGTGAAGATCTAGAATGGCAAGTTGCAACCCAACTTGAGAAGGAAAATGACACTGTTTACACCGCAAAGGATCTTCAGTATTTTATGGATAGTCCTGTAGAAATCGCCAATTTCAGAGAGCGCTCTTTTAAGGTGGATGGTCAGACCATTCGTTTGGTTTTACATGATGATGCAGCCTCTGACACCGAATTGGAACAGTACGCGGCAATCGTCGAAAAAATCGTTTTAGAGCAAGAACAGGTGTTTGGTGAATTGCCAACCTATGATTACAATGAATACACATTTCTGGCCTGTTATATGCCCAATGCGACGGGTGATGGTATGGAGCACCGCAATTCTACGATGGTGCCAAATACAAGGAGTTTATCGCAGGGTGGCATTCAAGGGAATATTGGAACGGTCGCTCATGAATTTTTCCATTGCTGGAATGTGGAGCGTATTCGTCCACAAGATTTGGAGCCTTTCGATTTTCAAAATGCCAATATGAGCGGTGCTTTGTGGTTTGCGGAAGGATTTACAAGTTATTATGACGATTTATCATCGGTAAGAGCCGGAATAATGTCAAAAGAAAACTACATCAAAGGGCTCGTGGGAACGTTTAATTATGTTTGGGCCACTCCAGGGCGGCAGTTTTTCAATCCTATCGAAATGAGTTATCAGGCCCCCTTTGTAGATGCCGCTAAATCGGTGGATGAAACCAATCGCGAAAATACTTTTATATCCTACTATTCCTATGGAAGTATGTTAGGTTTGGCGCTGGATTTGTCTTTGCGGGAGCAGAATTTGAATTTGGATGATTATATGAAGTTGGTGTGGAATACCTTCGGAAAAGTAGAGCGTTTTTATACGGTTGAAGAGTTACACGGTGCCTTGAATGATTTTGCAGGAACGTCGTTTGGTGACACCTTTTTCAACAACTATATCTACAAGAGCGGTATGCCAGATTTTGAAAAGTTGTTAAAAACGGTCGGTGTTCGGTTGAACACACAAAATACCATCACATTTGGTGCTAACGTGAGAAGTCAAAAGCTGATGGGCAATCCGCAATTAGGCACGTCTGCTTACGAATCTGGTTTTCAGAAGGACGATAAGCTTATTTCGGTTGGAGGTATTGCTGTTGATGGGAAGGTCTCGATCGATTCCATATTGAACAGTTTTGATCTCGGAGAAAACATTCAAATTACCTATGAACGTTTTGGAAACAAGAAGGAAACATCGCTGACTATTAAAACGGAAGTGTCGTATAACCTAGAGCCTATTGCTACCGGATCTAAAGAAT
>JBBSOJ010000235.1:0-5235 GCA_038259855.1 Flavobacteriales bacterium | reverse complement strand
TTTAGCTTTGTTGGTTTTAAAACGCAAGAAGTTAATGTTGAAGGACGAAGTACTATCGACATTACTTTAGCGGAAGATGCCGCTGTGCTTGATGAGATTGTATTGATTGGTTATGGTACAACCACAATTAAGGATGCCACTGGCGCTGTCAGTACGGTAACTGCTGACGATTTTAATGGGGGTGTCATCTCGTCTCCTGAACAATTAATCCAAGGTAAATCGGCCGGGGTTCAAATTAGTCAATCCAGTGGAGAGCCGGGTGCTGGTATTGCTGTCCGAATCCGTGGTACGTCCTCTGTAAGATCTAATAATAATCCGTTATTTGTTGTGGACGGAATACCACTATCTGATGGTGGAACTGCGGGAGGTGCCGATTTAGGCGGTGGTGGCGGATCTGCAAAAAATCCATTAAGCTTTTTAAATCCTAATGATATTGAAAGCATGACCATTTTAAAAGATGCGTCTGCTACTGCAATTTACGGTTCTAGAGGCGCGAATGGGGTTGTCATTATTACTACAAAATCTGGTAAAAAAGGCGCTGGAGGTGTTTTTGAATTTACATCAAGTCAAAGCCACTCGTCAGTGGCTAACACTTATGATTTGTTGGATCGTACCCAATATCTAGGAGCCATCAACCAATTTGGAGGTGATGTAGATGCCTTAGATTTTGGATCTAATACCAATTGGCAAAATGTTGTGTATAGAGATGTGATCAGCACTGATAACTCTTTTTCTTATGCTAACAATTATGGTCCTGGATACGTTCGGGCTTCATTTGGTTATGTAAACCAACAAGGGGTTATAGAAAACTCATCCCAAGAAAGAATTACGGGAAGAGTAAACGCATCACACAAATTTTTTAATGAAAAATTAAAATTAGATGCAAATCTTTCCTATTCAAGAGTTAACGACGAATCCCCTTTTGTTACTAATAATGCAGGGTCTCAGGGAGATTTGCTGGGTGCAACTTACTTTGCTAACCCTACCTGGCCTAACAGTGTTGGGTTTACTAGCGGCGATGGAAAATTGAATCCAAGACAGTTGTTGGACTATTATCAGGATTTTGCAAATACAAACAGAGCGCTATTGAACGTATCTGCGGAATATTCTATCTTGGAAAACTTAAAAGCAAAAGTTAATTTAGGCTTTGATGAATCCAAGAGTGATAGAACTCAAATTTTATCTGCTGAAGTTGATGGTTTTAATAATGGGACGCCGGGCAACGGTCGTGGAACATTACAAGCGGTCAATGTGAAAAACAAATTAATGGATGTCACTTTGGATTATAATAAAGCGTTTGACAACTCTAATCTTGAAGTATTAGTGGGTTATTCCTACCAAAGTTTCCAAAACTATGGAACGACTATCAACGGCTTTGGATTAAATGCTACAGATTTTAATCGCGCAGTATCAAATTTAGAAAGTTCAGCAGGAATTATTGCGAATTCCATAAACGTGCCGTATCAGCAATTTGGTTACAGTGCCGACGGTCTTTTTATCAACCAAATCGTTCCTGAGATCAAGGGTAACGTGTCACTTGTGGCACCAACGGGATTGAAAGTAAATTCAATAACTGGAAATTTGTACAACAATACGGATGAGTTACAATCATTATTTACACGATTAAATTATAAGATTTCAGATAAGTATTTGTTTACATTTACTCTACGTGCCGATGGATCCACCCGTTTTGGTCCTAACAATCAGTACGGTTTATTTCCTTCTGGAGCCTTCGCGTGGCAATTGCAGGATGAAGGTTTTATTCCAGAAAGTTTTTCTACACTTAAACTGCGTTTAGGTTATGGAAAGACAGGGAATCAAGATGGTCTAGGATATGGTAATTTTACTCAAAGACAACGTTTTAGTGGTCTTGGTGTAGCAAATGATGGCAAGATCAATCGAAATGGTGCTGAGTTAGTTGCTTTTCCTGAACCAGATTTGAAATGGGAATCAACGTTTCAGGCAGGCATTGGTTTTGATTTTGGTTTTTTTAATGATCGTTTAAGTGGTTCTATAGATGTGTATCACAAAACCACGAAAGATCTTTTGTTGCAACAAGAGGCCGCACAGCCAAGCCCTCAACCATTTTTCTTTAAAAATTTGGATGCTAAAGTGATCAATAAGGGAATTGAATTTGCAATCAACTATGATGTAATTCAGCAAGAAGATATCAATTGGAACGTAGGCTTTAATATTTCTTATAATAAAAATGAAGTTCAGGATTTTAATGGCTTGATACCAACTGGACAAATTAGCGGAAATGGATTGACTAATGCTTTCGCACAATTATTGGCAGAGGGCCAACCATTATTTTCGTATTATTTGAGAGAATTTGCGGGCTATGACGCCAATGGCATATCCATTTATCCAAATGGTGATCAACAACAGTTTGTAGGTAAAAGTGCGCTACCTGATTATACACTAGGTATTTCGACAAGTTTTTCATACAAAAGATTTGACTTCAATGCCTTTTTGACCGGTCAATATGGTCAGTATGTTTACAATAATACCGCAAACGCTTTCTTTACGGCAGGTATCATTAATTCGGGACAGAATGTGATTCCAGAGGTATTGACCAGTGGAGAAGCTGCTGCAAATGCTGCTGATGTGTCTACACGTTTTTTGGAAAAGGGTGATTTTTTAAGACTACAGAATGTATCTTTAGGATATAATTTACCTGTTACAGGAACTGGTTTCTTTAAAACGTTTCGTTTGTCATTGACAGGTCAAAATCTTTTTGTGATTACACCTTATTCAGGACTGGATCCAGAAGTAGATACTCCAAAATCACTCAATAATATTCCATCCGCAGGAATTGATTATACGAGTTATCCAAGAGCGAAAACTATTACTTTCGGAATTAATGCAACTTTTTAAAAAATATATGAAAATGAAAAAAACAATTAAATGGCTATTCGTATCAGTGTTCTTTGCTGGGTTGAGCTGTACAGATTTAGAAATAGAACCTACAGATTCATTTTTTGACCCGTCTTTATCTGGTGAATTCAGTGGGGTTGACCCTGCAGCCTCATTGGATGGATTATACGGCGCTATGAGAGGGCAAATCGAAACACAGGAAAATCTATATGCCTTGGCAGAAGTCACATCTGATGAATTATTGGTGCCTACTAGAGGTACCGATTGGGGAGATAATGGGGTATGGCGTAATCTACATGATCATAACTGGGATCCAGTACATATTTTTGTTAAGAATACTTGGAACAATTTAAATCAAAATGTGTACAACGCTACGTTGATTATTGATTCGAGAAGTGGCAGTTCTTCACAACAAATAGCTGAAGCAAAATTTTTGAGAGCCTTCAATACCTATTGGCTAATTGATTTTTTTGGTCAGGCACCATTTAGAACGCCTGATGAAGGGCCAAGTGTAAATCCTTCAGTAAAGACAAGAGCGGAGGCTTTTGATTTTGCCGTGCAAGATTTAACGGAAGCACTTCCAGATCTGCCAGCATCAGGTCCAGGTGCATCACTCAATCGTGCATCTAAAGTAGCCGCGCATTATTTGTTGGCAAAATTATACCTCAACAAATTTATATTTTTAGGCACTTCTCCTGAGACGGCCGATATGAATAAGGTCATTGAATATGTGGATGCCATCTCTGCAAAAGGATTTGCTTTAGAAGGTGGTTATTTTGACTTATTTACTGACGAAGTAAATACAGAAACCATATTCTTTACAAACTCAAGTGTTGGAGCTAGAATATGGAATACCTTACATTACAAACAAAATGCCCCAGGTAATGAAGGTGGCGGTTGGAATGGTTTTACGACACTATCAGAGTTTTATGATTTATTCGAAGGTGACCCAAATTCTAACGTGCCAGGATCTGGACAAGAAGAACGTAGAGGATTTGTTCCAACTGACGGATCGCATTTCGGAATTGGATATGGGTTTTTAGTAGGTCAACAATATGACCGAACAGGTGCCGCCATGACAGATAGAACTGGGAATCCCTTGGTGTTTACAAAGGAGTTGCCAGGACTTTTAGGAAACAATGAGCGCACTGGAATCAGAGTCATTAAATATCACCCAGAAAATGGCGCTTTTGCAAGCCACGAAGTTGTATTTAGATACGCAGATGCTCACTTGATGAAAGCAGAGGCGATTCTGAGAGGTGGTACTTCAGGTAGTACCCCATTACAATTGGTGAATCAGCTAAGAACTTTAAGACTTGCTTCGCCAATGACAACCGTAACTGAACAGTCGATTTTAGACGAAAGAGGACGTGAGCTATATGGTGAATTATGGAGACGGAACGATCAAATCAGATTTGGAAAGTTTTCTGAACCATGGGCATTTAAGTCGAATACGGATGCTTACCGAGTGTTATTTCCAATTCCTTCAACCGCGTTGATTTCAAATCCTAATTTAATTCAAAACCCAGGATACTAATTTTCTATTTATTAATTTGATTTTAGTCAGAAGGGGGAATTTCCCCCTTTTTTTATTAAAAGTTTTCGTTAAAAGTATGTGAGCGTAGTTGTTGTGTTCTATAGACGCTAAGGTTTAAATATGTCACAACAATTACCAATTTATGGATGCAATCATATTAGATTATTGAACGTCAATAACTATCTTTATAAATCAAGAATGAAGGGAAAACTGTGCTGGAAAAATATGAGGTATTGTCAAAATCCAATGACTTTTTGAAAACTATAAAGGTGGTAGGTTTTGACATTGCTAGAGATAAAGAATTTATAGTCATTAAGTTGGGCTAAACACATGATAAACTGAATCTACAGTGTGATCCATAAGAATTTGTCTCATTAATTTTGAGGAATGGTTCCGTAATGCATTTTTCCTATTATCAGTGTAAGTAGTCCTCTTTATGATTAAGGATAAGTTGATAAAAGTTACCCTATTTAAATAAAAATCAAAAACTATTATATCATTTCAAGACCCAATGACATTCCAATTTTTTAATCAAAATATAAGTAAGCTAGGATTGGCCATTCTTGCAGGTTTTACAATTAGTGCTTGTAATACAAATAAGCAAGAATCCAGTAAAATAGAAGTTGTAAAGCAGGAGACACTTTTTACAAGTATGATGCCAGAGCAAACAGGTATTGATTTTGTAAACACGGTAGTAAATCAAAAAAACTTCAACATATTTAAATACAGAAATTTTTATAACGGTGGTGGCGTGGCCATTGGCGATATTAACAATGATGGCCTTCCTGACATCTATTTTACCGCTAACATGGGCCCAAATA
>JBBSOJ010000234.1:0-5256 GCA_038259855.1 Flavobacteriales bacterium | reverse complement strand
ACTATAACCGCGACCGTTGGTCTGTGCACTCGTAATGGTTTTTCCGTATAAAGAGTCCTTCAAACTTATGTTGGACGGTTTTACAGTGATGACTCCGCCTATAGCATCGCCTCCATACGCCAGGGCATTGGCGCCTTTGATGACACTCACACTTCCAGCCGTATTCAAATCAATATTTGGAGCGTGCTCAATACCCCATTCTTGGTCCTGCAACCGCACACCATTTGTCATGACAACGATGCGACTGCTGTGCAATCCGTTGATGACCGGTTTTACAATAGAATTCCCAGTATTAATGGACGATACGCCACTGATTTGCTTTAATGCGTCACCGAGACTCAACGAACTGAAACGTTCAAGTTCCTCTGTTTTTAGGATGGATTCTTGCGCGGTCCTTGTCAACTTGGGAGTATTTGTACCCTTAACTTTAACCTCGTTTAACGCTTCGATATGATGTTCAAGGTTAATTGTTTTATAAGTGTCTTCACTAATATCCAAAACAATCGTTTTAGTTTCACAAGCAATATGAGCTATGACGACGGTTATTTCACCACCACATAAATCACGTATTTCGAACTTTCCTTGGGCGTCAGTTAGAGCATACTTATTGGCGGCTTCTATATACACGGTGGCATCAACAATAGCGCTACCATCATGAAAGTCATGGACTTCTCCTGAAAGCGTGTAAGTACAATTTTGACCATAAGACATATTGAACATGCAATACGCCACAATCAATAGAAAATATTTCATTGTGAAAAAGAATTAATTTAAAATCAGTGACGACGTTAAATTAAAGAGGGTGGACCTCGAAGCGAGAAAGATAAAGGCCGATGATTATTTAAAAAAGAATATAATGTTTCGTCAATTTTAAAAATTACTGTTGTTACAGTAATTCCATCATAATCAAAAATTGAATAGTAGTTAGTATTTAATTGAAATTTATAAAAATCGCAATCAAAGTCTCCTTGATGAAGATGGCTTTGCGGTTCTCCATCACAGAGTTCATGATGTTGATGAGTGAATGTATGGGAAAACTTTACAGCAGAAGGTGTGAGCATTGCCAACGCCAAAATAAGCGTTACAGTCTTGAAAGTTTTCGATTTAATTAAACCATGCATCACTCCAAAAATTTTTTAAATCCTAGACGTCGAAGCATTTTTTTTTCGAATTCCAGAAAAAACCGAAATTGCCCAAAAATCCACCCAAAGCTCAATAATAGGATTTGGTAAAAAATTAGTCCAATGATAAGATATAAAATCCAATACACAAATGGATTTAAGTTTTCTTTAGTAATTCCTAAAAAAGCGATGATCGGTCTGCCTATAAATACAGAAGAAGATCCTGTTATCGCAAAAACGATAAACACACGAATGATTTCCCATCGGTAATTTACAACCCATTTAGTTTCAAGTTTTTTAAATAAGAACAAGAAAAACTTCAAAAGAATGAAAAAAACAACTATCGCGATAATGGCAATAAGATACAAGGACGAGTCAGGAAAAATTACTAAAGCTAATTTAAGCGAGCTATAAGCGAGCACAATAATGCCTATTAGCGGAAATAGTAACTGCCAATTTTGTTGTATTTCCCAACGTTCTTTAAAATTGCCCATAGAATTTTTTGCGGTGCAAATATACTCTAAATTCTTGGGACAAACCCGGCCAAGCGCTGCTTGTAGGTTAATTGGAAATAAATGAAGTAGTTATATAGTTTATAATTGACCTCATAACCATAATCTACAAAGCTGTCATAATCAATTCTTAACTCATATAGATTTGGATTGTAGCGTTGTGGCTGCATAACTCTGTTGTTCCATTCAACAACAAATTGTCTATTACGATTTTCCATGTACTCCTGTGAATAAAACCCTTCTGGTCTGGCAGTCGTCATCAGCCAAACATTAAAACCTGGCTCAATAATAATGACTTCATATTCGACATCATCGTTGGATATTCTCACCGTATCTTGTTCGGTCAATTTGACGTTGTCATTGCTGCTTTTGACAGCTCTTTCAGAACTTTGGCATCCAATTATCAAGCACGACATGATCACTAACCCTAGAAAATATTTCATAGCTGTAACGTTTTTATACAAGTTACAAAAATGTGGATATTTAATTTGGCAAGGAATCATAAAAAAATCAAAACGAATCGTCTGGTTTTTTAATATTATTCAATTACGGCTTATTTTCCATTGAAAATACCACCCAATAAGCCACCCGATCCATCTTTCTTTTTGTTGCCTCCCAGTATGATTCCGGCGACATCATCAATGATACTACCATCACCATCTGCATCTAAAATCGATTCTAAAAAGCTTTGTTCGCTATGAGGCGAATTTCCTTTCAGCAAGCCGCCTAACATTCCCTCCAGACCGCTCTTGCTATCGACGTGTTGTTCTTTAGCTTGGTTTCCCACCAATCCAAGAAGAATAGGCGCTGCGATTTTTAATATTTGGGCGATTGACCCGGCATCCATGCCCGTTTTTTTGCTCAAGGCGTTTTCTACGTTGGATTTCTTATTGCCCAAAATATGCCCCAAAATATTGTTGCCATCTTCCATCACGCTGGCATCTACACCGCCTCCAAATAGACTACCAAGATTCGCAAGGATTCCACCGTCATGTTTATTATTAATGGCGTCCAATAAGCTTTCCGCACCTTCTGGACTTTCAGCATTACGTCTCATGGCCTGCATTAAAACGGGCATTGCCAGCATTAAAACATCTTGCGTTTTGCTTTCTGGTTGATTGGTTTGACCAGCGACACCGCTGATTATAGATTTCCCCATAGGGCTCTCAAGTACATCTAATATTCCTGACATGATATTTATTTTTATGATTGAAAGTATAAATTATAAAAAAAACCTATAACTGCAGCAGATATAGGTTTTTAATTGAACTTATGTTGACAACTTCTATTGACGATCCGTTTTAAGAATACTTATGATCTGTGACGCTAATTCCGTGCCGATGCGATCTTGCGCTTCATTAGTAGCGGCACCAATGTGGGGCGTTAATGAAATTTTCGGGTTCATCAGTACCTGAACAGCGGGAGTCGGTTCATTGTCAAATGTATCCAAGCCAGCAAAGGCGACCTTACCGCTTTCTAAAGCCTTTATCAATTCAACTTCGTTAATGACACCACCACGAGCTGCATTTATAATGCCAACACCTTGCTTCATGATATCGAACTGTTTTGCGTCAATGACAAAGTCTTTTTGAGCAGGAACATGAAGTGTTATGAAGTCTGATTGCTGTAATAATTCTTTCATCGGCTGTGTTTCAATTTCAACGTTGATAAACTGACCGTTATAAAACTCCACCTTTATAGTTGCTTTACCTACAAATTTATCACTAGCGATAACTTTCATACCAACACCCAATGCAATTTTTGCAACTTCACGTCCGATACGACCAAATCCTACAATACCAAGCGTCTTTCCACGAAGCTCACGACCGTTTGCGTAATTTTTCTTCAAGGAATTAAATTTAGAATCCCCATCTAATGGCATATTTCTATTGGCATCAAAAAGAAACCTTACACCACCAAATAAATGGGCGAATACTAATTCCGCTACAGATTCTGAAGAGGCTGCAGGCGTATTGATTACGTGCAGACCTTTATTACGGGCGTATTCAACATCGATATTATCCATACCAACACCACCACGACCAATGATCTTAAGGGTAGGGCAGGCATCAATCAACTCTTGTCTTACAGTTGTAGCACTTCTAACTAATATGACATCGATTTTGTTCTCATTGATATAATTCGGTAATTGTTCTTGTGCAACTGTTGTGGTAATTACTTCAAATCCTGCTTCTTGTAAAGCATCTTGTCCACTTTTTGAGACACCATCATTTGCTAATACTTTCATGTTGTTAGTTTAAGGATTAAAGTTGCATGTTCAGGGGAAAGAAAACGCTACAAACTTTAATATGATTTTAAATTTATATCTAATTATACAAAATACTGAACACTTAATAATTTGACTGCCGACTGTCTTATGCCTTCATTTCCAATTCGCTCATAATCTCAACTAGCGCTTTTACACTGTCAAGTGGGAGTGCGTTATACATAGAGGCGCGATAACCTCCAACACTTCTGTGACCGCTCAAACCACTAATGTTGGCTTCCTTTAACATCGTATCAAATGTTTCCTTTAGATTATCATTGACCAAGTTGAAGGTGGCATTCATTGTGGATCGGTCTTCTTTTACAGTAAAACCTTCAAACAATGGGTTCAAATCAATTTCAGAATAAATTAAGCGAGCTTTGGCATCATTGATTTCTTCAATTGCTTTGATACCTCCCATATTTTTTAGCCATTGCATTGTCAGCATCGAAACATAAATTGGAAAAACAGGAGGTGTATTGAACATACTTCCTTTTTCGATTTGAACTTTGTAATCTAAAATAGAAGGAATTTTACGAGTCACTTTTCCTAATATGTCCTCTTTTACGACCACAAGCGTTGTTCCAGCAGGCCCCATGTTTTTTTGTGCTCCAGCGTAGATCAATCCAAATTTTGAGAAATCGATCTGGCGTGAAAAAATATCACTGCTCATATCACAAACCATTGGGATAGGAGAGTTCGGAAATGATTTCATTTGTGTTCCGAAAATAGTATTGTTGGACGTACAATGAAAATAATCATAATCTTCAGGAATCTCATAGCCTTTTGGTATGTAATTGAAATTAGCTTCTTTCGACGACGCAATTTCATAGACATCATCATAGATTCTAGCTTCTTTAATAGCGTTATCTGACCATGTACCAGTGTTTAAATATCCTGCCCGTTTTTCAAGTAGATTTAGAGCTACCATGACAAATTGCATACTGGCGCCGCCTTGAAGAAATAAAGCTTTATATCCTTTGCCTTCCAGACCCATAAGTTCCAACGCTAAAGAACGCGCATGTTCCATAACATCCACAAATGCTTTACTTCGATGGGAAATTTCTAATATGGATAAACCATCATTATTAAAATCAATGACCGCTTCTGAAGCCTTTTTCATTACTTCTTGTGGTAAGATACTTGGGCCAGCACTAAAATTGTGTTTTTTCATCATTTTGTATTTTGTCAGTACCAATTTTTTGGAACTCTCTATTTTTAATTCGGTTTTGAACAGTTACAAAGGTGCTAAATTCCATATAAACTTATGTTATGAATATGATAATTTATCAACTATATTGTTGACAAAAACGTTATAGTATCCACATTATCTGCATAATCCCAAAGCTCTGGTTGT
>JBBSOJ010000233.1:0-5268 GCA_038259855.1 Flavobacteriales bacterium | reverse complement strand
GTAAAAATTGAAATGCTTGATAATAAGAAACGGCCATTTGATCCCAACAAATTTTCACTTATAGACTATAAAAACAAGGTACGATTGAGACCATTTGATGTCGCCTATACGAATTTCACTGATAAATGGCATTTTGTGCGATTGATAAAGAACAAACCCAGGTACAAATCTCTTGAAAAGAGCTATAAGCCAGACGTTGAAGATACCTTTTCAGATTATAAATTTGAGGGCATCACCGATTTGATCATGCCCATAAGATATGAAGCTTATGATGAATATAAAATAAGTCTCAAACGACCAGATACAGAAGAATCTCATGAATCCTATTTTGAGCCAAAGGATTTAAGGAAACGAGCCATAAATTTATATTTTCCATTACTTAAAAGTGTTAAAAGTGCGACATTGTATTATGGCTATACAAAAATTGCCGATATAGAATTTTAAGAGGTTTTCGTAAATCGAACTTAATTTTAATGAATAAACAAAAGTCTCGATAAGCCATTCTATTATTATAGATCTGTTTCGTATCTTATAAATTTATTCACCGTTGTTTTTATTGAAATGTGTCATGCTTTCGTAATCAATCTATAGGTGACCGTTTTAAAAAGACAAACTAAAAATCAGGGCTGAAATACTATTATAAATGAGTCAAACTAACATCTTTACAACTAGAAAACTTGAAAAAG
The DNA here is from genome assembly GCA_038259855.1 of Flavobacteriales bacterium. GTDB lineage: Bacteria > Bacteroidota > Bacteroidia > Flavobacteriales > Flavobacteriaceae > JBPOFM01. Next base: position 4,582 of record JBBSOJ010000233.1, on the reverse strand, counting down.
TTACGAAAGCCATCATAGTTGAAACCGAAAAAATTGAAAACAACTATTTAGGCGATTGGACTTCCAACTTATTTTATGTGAGTCATAAAAAATGTTGGTTATTGATCAACAAACTGACCAAATATCTTTTGATTTTACCAAATCTAAAAAGTACAGATTTAGAACATTTGTCAACTATTTTTAAACAGACGTTTTACTCACAACTAATCTATGATGGCATTAGTGTTGACTACGTATTGGTTGAAAAAATAATCGGTGAGATAAAACTCCGCAAGACCAATAATGATCGCAGTACAAACGGGTCTTTGAATAATTGTATTTTGCAAATTGAAGATTGGAAGTTTGAATATGGGACTTATGATGCGATGAATTTCAGGGATTTAAATGGTAGATTAAATAGCTCTCCCAATAATATGCTGAACTGGAAATATCCAAAAGAAAAAATGAAAGAAATGATCAACTCCTATGCTCAAACTCCTCACTAATTATTCTATAAGTTCCAATCGACTTCCAAAAATCTATGTAGGTTCCTTTTAAGCAGATACTATTCAAAATAATGAGTACCAAAAAACATCACCGCCTAACCATAAACCATCATTAGCAAGCTTCAATACCTTCGAAGGGTTTAAAAGCAAGTTCATAGACCACTTTTTTGTATCTTCTTATGATAATTTTAGCGAACAAAAAGCATTTCATTTACTATCTTTAGTACAGAATCATTATAATTTCAAACTATGACAACAAACGTTAAACCACCAACTTCCTTTTGGATCGTCGCAATTTTTGCTCTTGTATGGAATATCATTGAAATTTACTTTAGTTCTTTTAAATTAGATTTTCTACAAGCCAATTCTACCGTTGAAGAATTTGAAAAAATGCAGTCGATACCATTTTGGTATGCGATTGTCTTTCTTGTGGCCCTATTTTCTGAAATATTGGGTAGCTTTATGCTTTTCATGCGAAGAAAATTTGCCAGTACGTTTTTTGCAATTGCGTTGGTTGCCTTGATTTTTATAGAACTTTACTGGCTTTTTGTATTCGACATTCGTAAAACTTCCATCGTATTTTCAATCGTAATCCCAGGTATCGTTATTTTAATTGCAGCCTTACTCTATATTTACAGTAAAAGGGCCAAAAAAAGAGGTTGGCTAAAATAACTTACAGGAGCACACTCACCAATTACAGAAATTTAAACACGAGCAAACCACATTCACCAGTCCATTTTCAGGTAAATAAAGTTGATTCAAATCTTTTAAATATGCCTAGTAGTATTAAGCTGTAATTGATAAGCTTCCAAAATCAAAATGTTACAATTAAAAAGACACTAAATGGATATTAGAATTTTAGAAACCATCATCGCCCTGGCGTCATTTTTTATTTTGAGATTTGTGTCTGTAACATCACTTGCAAAAATTCAATTAAAATACAGTTATTCGAAATACAGAATAAGACCAATTCAAAAGTTTATCAATCTATTCATTTTTGTAACGTTGATAACGGTGGTTATCGCAATTTGGGGCGTGGAACAAGCCAATATTCTGACCTTCATTACATCTGTTCTCACTATTATCGGAATTGCATTGGTCGCACAATGGTCCATACTCTCCAACATATCATCAGCCATCATCATATTTATAAGTCATCCGGTTAAATTGGGAGAATCAATTACGATCATGGACAAGGAATTTGATATCAAAGGAACAGTCTCTGACATCAGCTTATTCTACGTCATATTGAAAACAGACACCAACGAAAAAATCATGATCCCCAACAATATTTTCTTGCAAAAGGCAACGAAAGTAAGTGCGTAAACAACATAGGAGGTCCTTATTTTATTGACCTAATCGTTGATGACATCGTTTATAGACATGACAAGTCTCTTAATGCGACTATTTCTCAAAAAGTCGGAACCTTTTCCGTTATATTCTCTTTCGCTTTAAGTTTTAGTCACAAAAAGTATTGTCGACTTTAGCTGCCAATAAAAAAAGCTCATCTTTTGTATCTTTTTAAGGGTTTACCAGTCTACTTAACGAACCATTAAATTTTAATACCATGAATACATGTCAATGCATCGATTGTAGCTGTACACATTGCAATTGCGGAAATTGTTTAGAAAACCAGTGTAAGTGTTCTAAATGTGAATGTGATACATGTGATTGTTGCTAAACTTCATAAAGGTTAGTTTCAGAACTAACCTTTTATTTATTTTTGATTATGGAAACTCAAAACATATGGGATCATTTAAATGATGAACTCTATTTCTTCATTTTAAAAAAAGTAAAAGACACCGATGCCACCAATGATATTTTTCAGAATACGTTCTTAAAAATCCATAATAACGTGTCAAAGCTCAGAGAAGAAGAAAAAGCACGCGCATGGGCTTTTCAAATCGCACGTAACGAGATCGTCAATCACTTCAATAAGGAATCCGTTTTTGTAGCTGAACTGGATGACACTATCTTAATTCCTACTGAAGTATATGAACACGTCTGTTGTTTTGATAAATTCATCCATGATTTGCCGGATATTTACAGACAGGTGATTGAGCTGATTTACATAAAGGGATTAAAACAAAAAGAGGTTGCGATAGCATTAGATATCAGTCTCGAAAATGTAAAAGCACGAATTAAAAGAGCCAAGGAGATCTTAAAGAAAAGATTCAACGAATGTTGTAAATATGAGTTCGACGAAGATGGCAAGTTAATTGGAGAGTCCAACTGTTCTGCGTGCAAAACCATCTAAACAACCTTTTCCTAATTTCTAGAGCATCTTATTCAACACCTATTCCATCGTAAGAAAGCTACCATTGTTGATCACCTACAATTCATATCTGGAGCATTAAAAAAAATGCAGTAAAAAATTCAACACGAACTTCATCCCGAATTATTTTTATAATTTGCACTGTATAAGCTATCACAGAGCCGTTTTACAACCTATAAATGTAGAACAAACTTGAAGGCAAACCCTATACCATTACAAATGAATTGGATACTATTAATCATCGCCGGACTCTTCGAAGTCGCTTTTGCAGCATGCCTCGGAAAGGCAAAAGAATCAACAGGGATCGAAACCACGTATTGGTATATTGGTTTTTTGATATGTTTAGCCATTAGCATGTTGTTGCTAGTAAAAGTGACACAACACTTGCCGATTGGGACGGCCTATGCTGTTTGGACAGGTATTGGTGCGGTCGGGACAGTGTTGGTCGGAATTCTGGTTTTTAAAGAGCCAGCGACCTTCTGGCGCTTATTTTTTATTATGACCTTAATTTCATCCATCATCGGACTGAAGGTAGTATCAAATTAATCGAATTCTCATAGAACTTCGTGTCGTTAATCAGCGACTGTGCTTAATGCGACAGTTGACAATCATCCAAAAAACATGTCAAAGTGAGATTAAAAAGAAGAAGAAAACTAGTCACCTATCTTAATATTTTAGACCAGCCGATCCGATTCAATCCATTCGTTTTTAGCAGGACGTTCGTATTGTGGGCTTTGCTCGGGTTAATGGGAGGAGTCATTGCTGGTGTTTATTGGATTGTTCTCGAATTTTTAACCCATCAATTAGCTTTTTTTAGTGGGTGGGAAGTCATTCCGGTCATGGCCATTTCCGGACTTTTAGCCGGTTTGATCATTCACTTCATTGGAGATCCTGGAGAAATACATCTGATTGTAAACAACATTCGATTCAACAAAGGAAAACTTGACCCAAAAAACAATCCCTCCATGGTGCTCTCATCGTTGCTCTGTGTAGCATCAGGTGGAAGTTTAGGCCCGGAAGCACCTTTGGTGCAGGTCACAGGCTCCACAGGCACTTGGTTAGGCAAACTGTTCCGACTCAAAGGTGAAGAATTGAGATCTTCGAGCATTGCAGGCATGGCTTCAGGTTTTACAGCTTTATTCGGTGCTCCTCTTGGTGGTAGTTTATTTTCTTTGGAAATCCTTCATCATAAACATGCCGTTGAGTACTACAAAGCCATAATCCCTGCTTTTGTCGCAAGCAGTTTCAGTTATTTAGTATTTGCACTCATTATTCATTTAGGCCTTGGGCCCATCTGGGATCTATCTTCTTATGAGTATTCAGGCATCTTCGATTTCGGTTACGCAGTTTTATTTGCCATCATTGGGGCTGCCTTTGGCTGGGCTTTTATTTTTACCACTAAATTTTTCAAAGCACTTTTCGAAAAAAGACCGATTCCAATTTATATCAAAACATTGATTGGTGGAATTCTACTTGGCATCATAGCATATTACCTCCCAATGACAAGGTATTTCGGACATCACGAAATCAACGAGCTACTTACCAAGAATTTTACATTGACGTTGTTGTTTGCCATTTTGGTTTTTAAAATAATCGCCATTTCCATAACCGTTACATCGGGTTGGAGAGGAGGCTTTATCATACCGTTATTCTTTGTGGGTGCAACTCTTGGCGTCATCATCCACCAACTCTTTCCATCGGTTAATTTAACCTTGGCAATCGTCAGTTGTATGGCGGCCATTAATGCTTGCGTCACCCGCACACCAATGAGCACGACCATTCTGCTGGCCACATTGACGGGATTCGGACATTTTATTCCAAT
>JBBSOJ010000232.1:0-5288 GCA_038259855.1 Flavobacteriales bacterium | reverse complement strand
CATTGCATCAAGAGTAAAAGCGATTATCGTCGATAAATTAGGAGTAGATGAGAACGAAGTCGTTACCGAAGCAAGCTTCACAAATGATTTAGGCGCAGATTCATTAGATACTGTGGAATTAATCATGGAATTCGAAAAAGAATTTGATATCCAAATACCAGACGACCAAGCAGAAAACATCGCTACAGTTGGTCAAGCTATCTCTTACATAGAAACAGCAAAAAAATAAGTCACAAAACTTTATGGAATTAAGGCGAGTAGTAGTTACAGGTTTAGGCGCTCTAACACCAATCGGGAACACCAAAGACGACTATTGGGATGCACTGATTGCTGGTAAAAGTGGCGCTGCACCCATAACGTATTTTGATACTGAAAAGTTCAAGACAAAATTCGCCTGCGAATTAAAGAATTTTGAGCCCACTGATTTCATAGACCGGAAATTGGTCAACAGAATGGACAGGTTTACGCAATACGCCATGGTGGCTTCTGATGAAGCTATTGCGGATGCCAAGCTTGATTTGACCGTTGTTGACAAATTAAAGGTTGGTGTCATTTGGGGTGCGGGTATTGGTGGATTGGAAACGTTTCAAGATGAGGTTCTAAATTTTGCCGCTGGTGATGGAACACCTCGTTTCAATCCGTTTTTTATTCCAAAAATGATCGCTGATATTGCACCAGGAAACATTTCCATCAAGCATGGATTTATGGGACCTAATTATACCACGGTTTCTGCTTGTGCGTCGTCGGCCAATGCGATGATTGACGCTCTTAACTATATCCGATTAGGCTATTGTGACGTCATTGTTACAGGAGGAAGCGAAGCAGCTGTTACTATGGCAGGTATGGGTGGCTTCAATGCTATGCATGCATTATCAACTCGAAATGAAAGTCCAGAGACTGCGTCACGCCCATTTGATGCGACCAGAGATGGTTTTGTGTTGGGCGAAGGTGCTGGTGCGATTATCCTCGAGGATTATGAGCACGCTAAAGCACGTGGTGCCAAAATTTATGCTGAAGTGTTGGGAGGAGGTCTTTCTTCTGACGCTTATCATATGACAGCTCCACATCCTGATGGCATTGGGGTTATTGCAGTGATGAGAAATTGTCTTGAAAACGCAGGGTTAAAGCCAGAAGATGTTGATCATATTAACACCCACGGTACTTCAACACCATTGGGAGATGTGGCCGAACTTAAAGCCATTGCGGAAGTGTTCGGAGAGCATGCCAAAAATATAGCCATCAACTCTACGAAGTCCATGACAGGACATCTATTGGGAGCTGCTGGTGCGATTGAATCCATTGCCGCCATTTTGGCTATGGAGCACGGTATTGTTCCGCCAACGATCAACCATTCTGTGGTTGATGAAAATATCAATTCAGAATTGAACTTAACACTTAACAAAGCTCAAAAAAGAGAAGTTAAGGTTGCAATGAGTAATACGTTTGGATTTGGTGGCCATAATGCATGTGTACTTTTCAAAAAATTAGATTAAAAATCGAATGACTAATTACATTCGTAACATATTAAGTTCCCGTTCAAAAAAAATTGACGGGAATTTTTTTTTGCAACTTGAAAAAATAATTGGCTTCAAGCCCAAGACAAAATTGCTTTATCTTAAGGCTTTTACCCATCGATCGATGAATGTAAAGGATAAGGATGGCCAAGCGATGAATTATGAGCGGTTGGAATTTGTGGGTGATGCCATGCTCGGAGCCGTGATAGCATTATATCTTTTTAGTGAGGTTCCTGAAGGAGATGAAGGATATCTCACAAAAATGCGATCTAAAATAGTTAGCAGAGAACATTTGAATGAATTGGGAAAGGAACTCAACCTTATCGATTTTGTAGAATCAAAAATCCCGAAGAATAATTTCGGAAATAACATCCACGGAAATCTATTTGAAGCCCTCGTCGGCGCCATATTTTTAGATAGAGGCTACAAATACTGTGAGAAATTTATATTTAAACGTGTTATTGATGCCCATGTAGATATTGAAACTTTAGAAGGAAAGGTGATTAGCTATAAGAGTCTACTGATTGAGTGGTGTCAAAAAGAAAAAAAGACCTTCAACTATCATGTTTATGAAGACACTGGTAATGATAATATTAAGCATTTTAGTGTTAAACTATCCATTGATAACAAGGTGGTCGCAAAAGGAAGAGCGACTTCCAAAAAGAAAGCCGAAGAAAGAGCCTCCAAACGTGCCTTCTTTGCGTTTCAAAATAAAATTACCAAAGCTTTTTAATCTGTCGTAGGGAGATTCTCCAAAAGTTTGAAAACTATAACGTTTGCGTGGGTTTATGGATGAAGTTTAGTGAAAACTTTATGCTGCCGTAGCTATAAAATGCTATATTTACAATTCATGATTTTTAAATTATGGCTGTACACAAACTGCTTTTAGATGATTTTTCCGATGATTCTTTTTCCTTAATAGCCATCCATTGTAGGTTAGAAGACTATCGATTGGCCTATCTTCTCAATAAGCATTTAAATACCAGTTTTGTTCGATTGCCTCAAGATCTGGACTATAAATATCTAGATGCTAATTACTCTATATATGAGTGGAAAGATACACAGCATCAAGTCGTTTGGCATCTAATTTCAAATCTTTGTAAGAAGGAGGAAGCCAGTTTGCAGAGTTCAGGTTCTTTGTTCAATACTGCTCATACAGTCTATAAAAGTTACCATCTTCTGCCTGAATTTAAGAACGTAGATTATTTTATAAAAATCAGTCAAGAAGAAGAATCATTTGATGAAGCATCGTTGCTCATCACACTGCAGAGCATACCACAACTCATTACAAGTTATAGTATAGATGCCGAGCATATAAAATCAAAAGACAACTTAATTTTTTAATAGATGTTAAAAAGAAAAAAAACCAAGATCGTAGCCACTTTAGGACCAGCAACAAGCACAAAAGTTGTTCTAAAAGCCATGATGGATGAAGGTGTAGATGTGTTTAGAGTTAATTTTTCACATGCAGATTACAAGGATGTGGAGGAACGCATCGGGATGATTCGAGAATTGAATGAAGAATTTGGATTTAACGCCGCTATTTTAGGGGATTTACAAGGTCCTAAATTACGTGTTGGCGTCATGAAAGGTGAGGTCGTTGTCAATGCTGGTGACGAAATTATTTTTGCGACAGGAAAGAAATTTGAAGGCACCAAAGATCGCGTGTATATGACATATGATCGTTTTCCTCAAGATGCAAAACCGGGAGAACGAATTCTTCTTGATGATGGGAAACTGATCTTTGAAGTTGTCTCCACGGATAAAAAATCGGAAGTTATAGCGAAAGTGATCCAAGGTGGTCCTTTAAAATCTAAAAAGGGCGTCAACTTACCAAACACTAATATTTCTCAACCTGCATTAACTGAAAAAGATATTGAGGATGCCATATTTGCAATTAAAATGCAAGTCGATTGGATGGCTCTATCTTTTGTAAGACATGCCGAAGATTTGATCCAACTGTCAGACTTGATCAAAAAACACAGTGACCATAAAATTCCCATCATTGCTAAAATCGAAAAGCCAGAAGCTGTAGAGAATATCGACAAGATCGTGGCTTATTGCGACGGACTTATGGTGGCTCGTGGCGACCTTGGTGTTGAGATTCCTGCGGAAGAAGTGCCGTTAATCCAAAAACAATTGGTTTTAAGAGCCAAAAGAGCAAGAATCCCGGTGATCATTGCGACCCAAATGATGGAAACCATGATTACGAGTTTAACACCGACGCGAGCGGAAGTAAATGATGTGGCGAATTCTGTAATGGATGGTGCTGATGCGGTCATGCTATCCGGTGAAACATCGGTAGGTAGCTACCCTGTGCAGGTGATTCGTCAAATGGCCAATATTATTAGAAGTGTCGAAGATTCTCCATTGATCAAAGTACCGCAGATTCCACCGCACATTCGTACCAAACGTTATATCACTAAATCAATTTGTTATCACGCGGCACACATGGCAAATGATATCAATGCAAGAGCGATTTCAACCTTGACCAATAGTGGTTATACGGCGTTTCAAATTTCTGCGTGGCGACCGAGCGCACATATTTTGGTCTTTACGTCCAACAAACGAATTTTAACCCAGCTCAATTTGCTTTGGGGTGTAAAAGCGTTTTTCTACGACAAGTTCGTCAGTACAGATGAAACGATTGAAGATGTCAACGCCATTGCATGTAAAATGGGTTATTTAGATATAGGCGACATGCTTGTCAGCCTCGCTGCGATGCCAATTCAGGAAAAGGGAATGGTCAATACATTGCGGGTTACAGAGATAACCAGCTGTAGTTTCTAATGTTATTTTTTAAACGTTCTAGTAAACAAAGTCAGCATAAAATAAGAATAGCAATTAAGAGCAAAGCTAAATTTGATCTTAATTGCTATTTTTTTACGGTACTGTCCCCAGAAACTTATAGATTATTTAGCTATACTTTATAAGTAGGTCCGCGGTTTTTTGTAAATCAGATTCTACAATTTCTGTTTTAGGTGCCAATGGAAATAATTGTTGTCCTTTTCTAGCAATAAATGCAGCACGCCAACCGGCCCATAAGGCACCACCAACATCCCAACCGTGTGCGGCAATCAACATGGCTTCATTGGGTTTTATGCTCAATTTTCTTGCTGCCCATTCATACGTTTCTCTAAATGGTTTAAATTTCCCAACATCTTCAACACTTAATCGTTCATCGAAATATTCCGTTAAACCAGCACTTTCAAATTGTTGCTTTACACCTTCATTTGATGAATTTGTAAAAGAGACTAATTTATAACCATTTTCCTTCAATTGAGATAATGCACTTTTCACTTCAGTATGAGCAGGTAGACCACGTAACGCCGATGTTATTAATTCACGCGCGTCGGGTTCTGAAATGGTAATATCATTATTCGCGCCAACCATTTGAAGGGTGGCGGCACCTATATGGCCGAAATGTTCATATTGGCCACTCGCTGAAGTTACCAATGAGTACTGTAACATCGTCGTGAACCAAAGAGTCAGTAAATCCTCTCTATTGTTTAAGACTTCACCCACTTGTTGTTTCATTTGAGTTAAATCCAAAAGCGTTTCGTTGACATCGAAAAACAAAACTTTTGGTCTTTCTTTGTTGATAGTTTCCATAGTATTAATTTTTTGTCCTAATAGGGTATGAGGTATTAATAGGGATGTTGTACCTACGACTCCAAGGTTTTTTATAAAATTTCTCCTGTTATTTTTCAATTCTGTCTTGTGATGGTTGTTCCAATAATTCGGTTAAAAGGTCTTTGAAGGTATTCACAGGAT
>JBBSOJ010000231.1:0-5360 GCA_038259855.1 Flavobacteriales bacterium | reverse complement strand
TTAATATGATCACCCAAATTTTCAGGTTCTCCATAGGTATTATTTCCATTGATTTTCACTCGAAAAATATCGGTAGGTCCCTTGGCGCTCACAATATTTGAAGTGAAATACAGATAATCTCCATTTGGGCCCACAGCTGGATGTGCATATGAATATCCTTCTTCACAAAATGGCAACGCCTGAAAATTTTGATAGCCCTTCCCATCAACTAATTCACCCCGCTCAATACGGAGATTCCTCGTTTTTGAGCCATGCTTATAGACATTCCCACGCTTTTCTTCATTGGTTGTAACATACATATATCTAGCGTCCTTGCTAAAAGCCGCCGTTGAACTGTTGAACGTGAATTCATCTGCAGACTTAAACTCCTTCCCATTGATTATTTCACCATTTGTTGAAATTTCGCCTCTGTAGAGCGTAAAAATAGTTTGATCGGAACGATTTTTTTCAACAGCGTCAAATTCGTTGAGTTTGTATCTTGAATAAAAAATGCTATTGTCTAGTTGATAGGCTGCACCATAATGACTCAATTTATCATTAAGATTAAGATTATGAATTTCGTATTGGTCTTTTTGAGCAAAAGATTGAGAGCATGCTAAAATAAGCGATGCTAAAAGTAGGTGTTTCATAGGTGCTATGTTTTCAGACACAGTTAGCAATATATATGCCAACAATCTCAAAGATGGGGTTTAGCGGCAAATGTAGTTAAAAGTTTAATCTAATGATCTTCCTATATCTTGAATTTCATCAGGGACGATAATCACAGTTTTCTCCCATTGCTTTTTTAATACATAATAAAAAATATAGGCTGAACCCAAGCCAAAAGGTAGGGCAATAAGCGTTAAGGTATAATTATTGTCCCAATCGAAACCAATACCTACCAATTCATCCAAAAGGGCTAATATGACACCACCGATGATAGTACCTGCGTAATAAACGACAATTCCCAATATGGCAAATACCCATTTATTCTTGTGAAACTGCTCTGATAATTTGTAAAAATACTTCCCGATAAAATATAAAAAGACAATTCCTAACATTAGCGATTACGTTTTATTCCCTTCTAAATTTCTGTGTTTGCTCAAAAATATGCTGCAAGATATCTTTATCATCCTGTGTTAATTCTATAGAACGTCTAGACATGACCACTTCCGCCACTTCAAATGCTTTTTTGGTTAGATAGGTTGTAAAACCACCGTTTCCGCCCCAACTAAAACTAGGAACAAAATTTCTAGGAAAGCCGCTACCGAAAATATTGGCGCTTACACCAACAACAGTTCCTGTATTGAACATGGTATTGATACCGCATTTACTATGATCGCCCATCAACAATCCGCAAAATTGCAAACCTGTTCTGGCAAATCCTTCGGTCGTATAATCCCAAAGTCGCACTTCGGCGTAATTGTTCTTTAAATTCGAATTATTTGTATCAGCCCCAAGGTTGCACCATTCTCCCAAGACCGAATTGCCCAAAAATCCGTCATGGCCTTTATTGGAATATCCAAAAAGCACCGAATTATTGACCTCGCCCCCAACCTTGCTATGTGGCCCCACAGTGGTTGGACCATAAATTTTGGTACCAAGCTTTAGGGTCGCATGATCGCAGAGCGCAAAAGGCCCACGGACCATACTTCCTTCCATAATTTCGGCATCTTTACCTATATAAATAGGTCCAGAGCTGGCATTGAGAGTTGCAAACTCAAGCTGGGCGCCTTCTTCAATAAAAATGGACTCTGCATTAATTACATTGTTACTTTTTGGAATTGGTTGCGATTGACGCCCTTTAGTCAAAAGTTTAAAATCGAGATCAATGGCGTTTCCGTTTTTTGAAAAAATATCCCATGAATATTCTATGGTCAGAATATCGCCGTTAAATTGAACGATTTCAAAATTATCCAACTGTTGGCTTGCGCTCACGTCTTTGGTGGCGTAAGCAATCACACGACCCTTATTATAGAGTGCTTGATTATTTTGTAGCTTTTCAATTGCACCAATTAATTCAGCATTTGGAATGCACGACGCATTAATCAGGATATTTTGCTTTGTTTCGACCAACGGAAATTTACTTGACAAATAGCCCTCCGTAAGCGTCGATGTTGTAGCCTTTAGATGGTGTTCCCATTTTTCTCTAATGGTGAGAATACCCACCCTAATATCAGCTACGGGTCTTGTAAACGTAAAAGGCAAAAGATGGTTTCTAGATGGACCATCAAAAAGAATATAATTCATCATATCATAACGTTCAGATCACTGAAAAACAATTGCAAAGGACATTTACAACTGGCTCATTGGGTTAAAAATAGGCTAAATATAGAAAACAAAAAAGCCTTCAAAATAAATTAAGAAGGCTTTGTAAGACGTAATGCTAAACTTATTTTTTGAATTTAGCGTATTTGTTTTTAAACTTATCAATACGACCTGCCGTATCAACCAATTTAGATTTACCTGTGTAATATGGATGAGAGGTTCTAGAAATCTCCATTTTCACTACTGGATACTCAACACCATCAACCTCAATGGTCTCATTCGTATCTGCTGTAGATTTTGATAAAAATACGTCTTCATTTGACATATCTTTAAATGCTACAAGTCTATAATTTTCTGGATGTATACCTTTTTTCATCTCTGTGTACTTTAAATCAGTTCATTTTTTGGAAGTGCAAATTTAAGGAATTTTTATAAATCCACAATAATTTTAAGTATTATTTTTTTGAAATTGCTTAAAAACCAAAAGAGTTGGCACTTTAATCATATTATTGAGGAAGCGAGATGTATTTTGTAACCTTTTGGTATATTTGTTTACTAACATTTGCAATAACTAATTTACAAATTTAAATCAACCTTAATGGAAACACAAAAACTTCAAGCTAGAAAATTCATTCTCAACTACGGTCTTATTTTAGGTGTCGTATCAATTCTCATCTCTGTGGTGATGTATGTCACCAATTCACTTGTGGAACAGAACTGGATTGCCAGTATCCTTGGGATTGTCGTCATGATTGTCGCCATCACTTACGGAATCAATGAATACAAAAAAAGTAATGGTGGTTTTTTAACCTTGGGTGAAGCCATAAAAATTGGTGTAGGTGTGGCACTTATTGCGGGAATTATTGGTGCGATTTACCAGTTTATATTTATGACGTATATCGAGCCTGATTTTTTAGAAAAAATGATGCAAGTACAATTCGACAATATGATTGAGCAAAATCCTGATATGTCCGAAGAACAAATAGAAATGTCTATGGAAATGGGACGTAAATTCTCGTCACCATGGATTACCACCGCTTTTCAAATTGTTGGTAATTTATTCTTTGGATTGATTATTTCAGTGATAGCAGGATTGGCCTTGAAAAAAGAAAATACCCATGCTTAAGTAGATATAATACTTATACGCTTACTAACAGCTTAAATATTAGAATCATAGACATGAACATATCAGTAGTCATACCACTACTCAATGAAAAAGAGTCTTTAGTAGAATTATATGATTGGATTTCAACTGTTATGGAATCCAATCATTTTTCATATGAAATCATTTTTATTGATGATGGCAGCACTGATGGTTCTTGGGAGCTTATCAAATCACTTTCCCAAAAAGATGTCCGTGTCAAAGGCATCCAGTTTCTTCGGAATTTTGGAAAATCACAAGCCTTACACGCAGGATTTGCCCAATCACAAGGCGACGTCATCATAACGATGGATGCAGATCTACAAGATAGCCCTGAAGAAATTCCTGAACTCTATCATATGATACATAAAGATCGTTATGATTTGGTATCGGGTTGGAAAAAGAAACGTTACGATTCCGTCGTTTCTAAAAATTTACCATCAAAATTATTCAACTGGGCCGCACGTAAAACCTCCGGTGTCTATCTACATGACTTTAACTGCGGTTTAAAGGCGTATAATAAAAACGTCGTAAAGAATATAGATGTCAATGGCGAAATGCATCGCTATATCCCAGTGTTAGCGAAAAATGCTGGTTTTTCTAACATAACGGAAAAAGTAGTTGCGCATCAAGCTAGAAAATACGGCACGACAAAATTTGGCATGAACCGATTTGTACATGGTTTTTTGGATTTGGTGACCATATGGTTCATTTCTCGTTTTGCCAGACGGCCCATGCATCTCTTTGGTGCCTTGGGCGCCATCATGCTTTTTATTGGTTTCTGCTTCACGCTCTATCTCGGAATTGACAAAGTTATACTCAATCCTTCGGGCAGATTGATTACACAAAGGCCACAATTTTACATTGCACTATCCACCATGATTATAGGCACACAATTTTTTATAGCAGGATTTTTAGGAGAAATCGTTCTTCGGTCAAAAGAAGATAGAAGGCGCTATTTGGTTAAGGATGAACTCAATTTGTAATGCTCCGAATCAAATTAATAATCGTATTGTCATCAACAGTTATCATAATGCTTATTTTTGTTTAATAAAATCACTTTACCATGATTCACATCGATCCAACTATTTTAGAACGTATCAATTCGTGGCTGACCCCAACTTTTGATGCAGAAACGCACGAATTCATCAAAAACAGTATAGCACATAATCCAAAAGATATACAGGAAAGTTTCTATAAAGATCTAGATTTTGGAACCGGTGGCATGCGCGGTATTATGGGAGTCGGAACTAACAGAATCAACAAATATACACTTGGGAAAAACACTCAAGGTTTGAGCAACTACATGCGTGCCTCATTTCCTAACGAAGATTTGAAAGTGGCGATCGCGTATGATTGTAGACATGATAGCGACACGTTGGCAAAAGTTGTGGCAGATGTGTTTTCTGCCAATGGAATTACAGTCTACCTTTTCGAAGACTTACGCCCTACCCCAGAATTATCCTTTGCTGTTAAGCATTTAGGTTGCCAATGCGGCATTGTTTTGACTGCATCACATAATCCTCCAGAATATAACGGTTACAAGGTGTATTGGAAAGATGGCGGGCAATTGGTACCACCGCAGGATGGCGAAATTATAACGGAAATCAATACGCTGGATTATTCTGAAATAAATTTTAAGGCAGATGAAGGTCTAATTAAAACCATTGGGAAAGAAGTCGATGACGTGTTCATTGATGCGTCCGTAAAAAACGGTAGTTTTAATACACCGCAATCGGTAAAAGATGACTTAACTATTGTATTTACGTCGCTTCATGGCACATCGATTGTTTCTGTACCTGAAACTTTGAAGAGAGCTGGATATAAAAATGTTCATATTGTTGAAGAACAGCGCGAACCGAACGGTGATTTCCCAACCGTAAAATCACCAAATCCTGAAGAACCGGAAGCACTAAAAATGGCACTGGAACTGGCAGATAAAGTAAATGCCGATATCGTCATTGGAACCGAT
>JBBSOJ010000230.1:0-5405 GCA_038259855.1 Flavobacteriales bacterium | reverse complement strand
GTTTGTATGCGTTGCAACATCTTTTTCCAAAAATTAAAGGACAAAATTAACAGTTTCTTTTTTAAAGTTATATCAATTTTTAAAATAAAATTGTATTATTGCATAGACGATGTGTACATCAGAACGTTACACAAGTTCAAATCTTCAATATTTTTTCTTGGTTTCTCCGATATCTTTCATTCAATTATTGAAATATTCAGTTTAGACCAATTTCAGTTTTAAATTTATTCTATAAACATACATGCTTGAAATTTCGCAATTAAAAGAAAAGAAGCTTTCCGAGTTACAGGAAATGGCTCAAAAACTCAACGTACCTAAATATCGTGCCCTCAAAAAACTAGATTTGGTCTATAAGATTCTAGATGTACAGGCAGCCAACCCAAGAGTGGTCAAAGAAGAAGTACTGAAGGTTGAAAATTCATCCGACACATCTCCAATAGCTGCAAAACCAAATCCAAGACCAAAAAAGAAACGAGAGCGCGTTCAAAAACCAACATCACCTTCATCAAAAGAGCAGCAACAGATGGAGTTTAAAGATTCTAAATCTCCTGAATCAAACATTAAAAGCGACAGTACTGCAGATGTAAAATCACCAGTTGTAGCTCCAGAAAAGAACGAGTCAAAGCCCAATCCTGTACAGAGGCCAAAGCAAGTGAACAAACCAAATCCGAGGCCAAAAGACAAACAGAATAAGCCAAATCCTAGATCTAAAGAAAAGGATGGCAACGTTCATGATAATAATAGTGGTAGCAATACTAGTAACAATGGCAACAAGGACAATAGAAACCGATATAGAGAACCCGACTTCGAATTTGATGCCATAATACAAAGTGAAGGTGTTTTGGATATCATGCAAGATGGGTATGGTTTTTTAAGATCTTCTGATTATAATTACCTCTCCTCACCAGATGATATTTATGTATCGCAATCACAAATACGATTGTTTGGTCTTAAAACAGGAGATACTGTTTTAGGTCACGTTAGACCTCCAAAAGAGGGCGAAAAATATTTTCCTCTAATAAAGGTGAGTAAAATTAATGGTCAAAGCCCTGATGTTGTTAGAGACCGTGTGTCTTTTGAGCATTTAACGCCCTTATTTCCACAAGAAAAATTCAATCTTGCTGATAAGCAAAGCACAATTTCAACCAGAATTATGGATTTGTTCTCTCCTATTGGAAAAGGACAGCGTGGAATGATTGTATCCCAGCCAAAAACTGGTAAAACCATGTTATTAAAAGACGTGGCAAACGCTATTGCGGCAAATCATCCTGAAGTATATCAAATGATTTTATTGATTGATGAGCGTCCTGAAGAGGTCACAGATATGCAGCGTAATGTAAGAGGCGAAGTGATTGCATCTACATTCGACAAAGAGGCTCATGAACATGTAAGAATAGCAAACATC
This sequence comes from Flavobacteriales bacterium, assembly GCA_038259855.1. GTDB lineage: Bacteria > Bacteroidota > Bacteroidia > Flavobacteriales > Flavobacteriaceae > JBPOFM01. Next base: position 4,000 of record JBBSOJ010000230.1, on the reverse strand, counting down.
GTTTTGGAAAAAGCAAAACGTCTTGTAGAATGTGGTCATGATGTGGTGATCCTTCTAGATTCCATTACGCGTTTGGCGAGAGCTTACAATACGGTTCAACCAGCTTCCGGAAAAATTTTAAGTGGTGGTGTTGATGCCAATGCACTCCATAAACCAAAACGATTCTTTGGTGCTGCCCGTAACATTGAAAATGGCGGATCCTTAACTATTATCGCAACCGCCTTAACAGAAACTGGATCCAAAATGGATGAAGTGATCTTTGAAGAATTCAAAGGTACCGGTAATATGGAGCTTCAATTAGATCGTAAAATCTCAAATAGAAGAATATTCCCAGCGATTGACCTTACGTCTTCTAGCACACGGAGAGACGACTTATTACTTGATGAGAATACTATTCAAAGAATGTGGGTCATGCGCAAATATCTTGCCGATATGAATCCCGTAGAAGCTATGGAGTTTATCAACGACCGATTCAAGAAAACAAAAAATAACGAAGAGTTTCTAGTATCGATGAATGGTTAAGAGATTATAAATTCCATTCAAAAAGAAAATCAATAACCCCTAGAAGTAAATCTTTCTAGGGGTTATTTATATTTTAAAAACGTACTAATGCAAAAAAAGCCTTCTGAATTCAGAAGGCTTTTTTTTATATTTAAAATATCTCGCTATTATAAAGACGCTACATATACAGCCAAACCAGATTTAAGGTTGGCAGCTTTGTTAGAATGTATGATATTTTTCTTTGCTAATTTGTCAATCATTGAAGTGACATCAACAAACAAAGTTTGTGCTTCTTTTGCATCTGTAGTTTCACGCAACTTTTTAATAGCGTTACGAGTAGTTTTATGCTTATACCTATTGGTAAGACGCTTTGATTCGTTACTTCTGATTCTTTTTAATGCTGACTTATGATTTGCCATGTTTCTATTTCTTATTTTAAAATGTAGCCCGTAGGGGAGTCGAACCCCTCTTACCAGGATGAAAACCTGGCGTCCTAGCCGATAGACGAACGGGCCATTTGATATTATTACTTTAAGTTGAAGTTTATTAAAAATAATACTTCAAATCGATTTCAAATGAACTTGCAATTGTTTCAATGCGGATGCAAAAATACAACTATTTTTAAATGATGCAAGACCTTCACAAAGTTTTTTTAAATATTTTTAATATGCCTTTGCAAACAACACTCTTCTACTGGATGGATTGCCAGTGAAAACGCAGGTTCCGGCTTCATTTGGCGACTCCATAGGGATGCACCGAATGGTTGCTTTGGTCAAATCCTTTATTTTTTGTTCGGTTTCTATAGTCCCATCCCAATGTGCTGATATAAAACCTGTTTTAGTCTCCAGCACTGTTTTAAAGTCTTCAAAAGAATTGACTTCAGTAATATGACTGTCTCTAAAATCGAGCGCCTTCTTAAATAATGTTTCTTGAATTTCGGACAAGAGTGACGCTACTCTATCGACAAGGCCTTCCAACGCTACTGTTTCTTTGGTCAGGGTATCTCTACGGGCCAATTCAACCGTATTGTTCTCCAAATCTCTTGAACCGATTGCAACTCTCAATGGCACCCCTTGCAATTCATATTGGGCAAATTTAGCTCCCGGTCGATGTGTATTTCTATGGTCGAATTTACATGAAATCCCTTTTGCCTTAAATGCTTTCATCAAATCATTTGAGACCGCAGAAATAGCATCCAATTGATCATCTGTTTTATGAATTGGCACAATAACGATTTGAATAGGTGCTAAATTTGGTGGCAACACCAAACCCTTATCATCACTGTGGGTCATTACCAAAGCCCCCATTAATCGTGTAGAAACGCCCCATGAGGTGGCCCAAACATAATCTTGCTTTCCTTCTTTATTGGTGAATTTTACATCAAATGCTTTCGCAAAATTCTGACCTAGGAAATGAGAAGTTCCCGCTTGCAATGCTTTTCCGTCTTGCATCAGCGCTTCAATACAATAAGTCTCTATCGCTCCCGCAAAACGCTCGCTTTCGGTTTTAACACCTTTTATGACAGGTATTGCCATAAAGTTTTCGGCAAATTCAGCATAGACATTATTCATCTGTTCTGCCTCGGCAATAGCTTCAGCTTTAGTTTCGTGTGCCGTGTGCCCTTCTTGCCATAAAAATTCCGCTGTTCGAAGAAATAGACGCGTACGCATTTCCCATCGAACCACATTGGCCCATTGATTGATCAATATTGGTAAATCCCTGTAACTCTGTATCCAACCCTTATAGGTACTCCAAATAATGGCCTCACTTGTAGGACGCACAATTAACTCTTCCTCCAATTTAGCATCAGGATCTACTCGAAGCTTCCCAGGATTGTCCGGATCGTTTTGCAATCGATAATGTGTGACGATTGCACATTCCTTTGCAAAACCTTCCGCATTTTTTTCTTCAGCTTCAAAAAGACTTTTAGGGACAAAAAGTGGAAAATAGGCGTTTTCATGACCTGTTTCCTTAAACATCCGATCCAACTCCGCTTGCATTTTTTCCCAAATTGCATAGCCATACGGCTTAATCACCATACAACCTCTTACGGCCGAATTTTCGGCTAAATCAGCTTTGACTACCAACTCATTGTACCATTTGGAATAATCTTCAGATCGAGATGTAAGATTTTTACTCATTGTCAGTCTTTTGGCACAACTATTGTGCTTATGTTAAATAAAAAAATAGTTCCGCAAAACTAACTATTTTTGTAATGTTCAACAATAAATTTAAAGAGATATGCAATTTAAAACGTACTTACAATCGAAATTGCCATTATATCTTGCTTTAAGCTCGCTTTTTGTGTTGGCTTCTTGTGGATCATATCAATATGTAGGGTATGATAATGATGGTATCTATAGTTCTCCCAATCAGAACTCTGTCACAACAACAACAGAAGCACCTACCGCTGATCAATCCTCTTATTACAGAGGTTATTTTGCTGAAAAATCTAAAAAATACGAAGATATAGCCGCAGACGAAAATGTTGTGTTTACAGACATTGATTCTTATGAAGGTGATTATAACGATGTTACAGGTGAAGTGGAATATGCCGAAGGATATGCTGGTTGGGGTGGAAACTCTGATAATGTCACCATCAATGTTTACGACAACTCCTGGGGAATGAACAACTGGGGTTGGAATAACGGATGGGGCTTTGGCTTTAACAATTGGGGTTGGAATAACGGCTGGGGCAACGGATGGAACAATTGGGGTTGGAACAATGGCTGGGGCTTTGGTTTCAACAATTGGGGACCAGGCTGGAATAATTGGGGATATAATGCCGGTTTCGGATGGTGTGCACCGTTCTACGGAAATAATGCATATTATCAAAATAATATTGCCTATAATTCTACAAGAAGAGGAAACTATGCTCCCAACAATGGCAGAAGCAATGTACAAAATAACACACGTAATAGTGCTTCAAGACGAGCTTCTACTACGCGTAATTCGGATACAAGAAACGCCTCTACACGTTATAATTCCTCGATAAGAAATTCATCTAGAAGATATAATCCTGAAAATAGTGTGCGGTCAACAAGATCAGATTCAAGAGCTGCCAACAGCACTAGATCAAATAACAATGTAAGATCTACACGCTCTAATACAAGAGCTTATTCACCTAATACACGTAGTTCTTCCACCAGATCTAATTCCACTAGGTCTAATACTAGAATGAGTTCACCTACGAGGTCCTCTAGCGGATCATCTGGTGTAAGGAGTTCTGGTGGATCATCAAGATCATCAGGTAGTTCAGGAAGAAGTTCAGGAGGAGGTTCTTCTCGTAGAGGTGGATAAAAATTAAAACATCACATTAATAAAATCGTAATATGAAAAAGTTTAGTTTACTGTTCATAGGTGTCTTATCTATGTCAAATATTATGGCTCAAGATATCACGGATGCCTTAAGATATTCTCTCGATGAAGTACAGGGTACAGCTCGTTTTCGGAGTATGAGTGGAGCTTTTGGAGCATTGGGTGGAGATCTTTCAGCTGT
>JBBSOJ010000229.1:0-5408 GCA_038259855.1 Flavobacteriales bacterium | reverse complement strand
TCAATAGCTCCCAAATAGTAGAACCTACTACTACCATTATTGTTATTTGGACCAGCTTCTGCTGTAAAATTAATTTCTCCATTCGCATCGGATTGTATATTGGCTACATCAGCCGTTTCGGTTGTATTATTAGAAGCGTCAAGTGCAACAACCGATGTGGTCAAACCAACAAGGGTATATTGCGCTTCTCTAATATCAGTAACACCATCACGTGATGCAAATATTGAGAATGAGTAAAATTTCGTCGGATCTAATCCTGTTAAGGTAAATCCACCTGTAGGCTCTGTCGCTCCTTGAAACACAGTCGTTGAACCGAAAAAGCTATCTGCTGCGGCAGATGATGGAAAAGGCAAGGATGCATCTGGGTTTCCGTTCCCGCCAGTATTGACCGTGTTGAACGCATCGTCAATTGTTAAGGTCACACCGGTATCTGTACCATCGAAATTAATTAACGCCAAGGAAATACCAGAGGCACTTGCGGCATTGTCTACTGCAATATTGTTCCAATTGCCAGTTGTGGCGTTAGTCGAAACACCAAAGTCCATATACGTAAATTCTTGTGCAAAACTCGCATACGACATCACTAAAAACATAAGGGTAATTTTTTTCATAATATTTAAATTTAATTGATTAATATTCTTTTTGTTAAACTGTTATTTTGATAAGTAATTTGCATAATATAAACACCGGTTGGAAGATCTTGTCTAGACCACGTGATTTCATTGCTCATCGAAGGTGTTTCAATTGTTTTATAAACCTGCTTTCCTAACATATCAGTCACTTTGATTGTCACATCACCTGTCACGGATTGTTCAAATTTAATGGTTGCCGTAGTTGCAATCGGGTTAGGAAACAGCGTAAATGTCTCTGATAAAAATTCATCAACACTTAACACATCGGCATTATTTTTAACTGTTATATGGATTCCTTTGCCCAAGATACGATCGAACAATATTTGATGGGCCGCATCATTCATGTGGATGCCATCACCAGAATCGTATATTGGCAAGATGCCATTGTTATTGGCTACAGGGAAACCTGTCCAAAAGTCTACAGCGAAATCACCAAAAAGTGTATTCGTTTCTGTAATCATTTGCATTTGGATATTTAAATTGTTTGTGTTAGATCCAAAATTTCGAGGTTGCGGTGTAGTGACCCACATCGGTACATTTTCACTCATGGCGTCAGCACTAATCAAATTATAGTTCGCAAGTTGATCTGCCACAGGGTAGCCACTTGCAGCATCGTTGGACGGCATATTAACGATGATTCCACCAGGTTCCAATTCAAGCCCTTTGGTAATGTTACGCTGTGTGTCTACTGTACGATTCACTCCTGGAGGAATCGGTGTTCCGGTTGGTAAAATGTTGTACGTAGCATACCCTCCCAATGCCAAGTTAAGGACCTCATATCGTGTATCCATTTCTGTCAAGTAGGTTCGGTATCTGTTCACCCATGCATTATCAGGGTTTGATGGACCCGTACCTGCTGCTGTTGATGATCCCAAAACAACAATTCTATATACCAAACCATTATTTTCAATAGTTTCAAAAACAGCGTCACTGGTATCAGTCAACGATTCACCAGAAATTCTTACCAAGCAGTTGGTTGAAATAACATCTGGCACGACCATGTCATAGTATTGAAGTGTTGCTGGCGCTGTTGCAATTGTTGTATAATTGGCTCCGTTATCTGAAGAAAATTCAATTAGCATATCGTCAATGGAGATGCTCGACCATTTTACACGAACGGTTTTACCAACTTCCCAAAGGTGACCTCCATTTGGATAATTGAGCGTCAATTGCGGATCTGGAGTGGTGTCGCCAATAGGATTATCGCTGATTGTTAATTGAAGTGCTCCCAAATAATAGAATCCATTAGAATTGTTATTGTTAGGTCCGGGTTCCGCTTGAAAGGTCATAGTACCGTTCGCGTTGGACTGCACATTTAATATGTTAGCCGTGTTGGATGTATTGTTGGAAGTATTTAAAGCATCGGAATCGGTTGTTGAACCAACGACCGTAAACAACGTTTCCCTATTATCATTAACGCCTACCCTAGAACTGAAAACAGTGAATGAATAATATTTTGAAGGGTCCAAGCCTGACAAGGTAAATCCTCCAGTGGGATTGACATTTCCATTGAATGCAGCATTCGTTGCACCAAAGAAACTATCTCTCGTGGCAGTCTCTACAAAAGGTAAGGCCGTATTAGGCGTTGTCGTACCGTTAGAGTTTATTGCGTCGAATGAATCGGTTAGCGTTAGAGTTGCTCCCGCACTGTTACCCGCAGTATCAAGTAAATTGACCACTACACCTGTCTGGTTTTGCGAGGTGGTGACCACATTGTTCCAGTTCCCTGAAGTTGAGTTGGCGGCACCTCCAAAATCGACCAAAGCATATTGTTGCCCGAAACCTATAAAGGAGGTTAATGTAATTAAAATGAGTAGTAATTTTTTCATATTAAATGATTTAGCTATTAATGTTTAATTTATTTCAATGTAAAATTATGTTTGAACTTAAAGTCAGAATGAGGCGCAATGGCGATTTCGAATTCCCCAGATTCGACATCAAATTTCATGTCGTTATTATAGAATTTTAAATCCTCTACAGTCACATCAAAAGTGACCGTTTTACTTTCTCCTTTTTTCAGAAAGATTTTTTGAAATCCTTTCAATTCTTTGACAGGGCGTGTGATACTTCCAACTTTATCATGAATGTAAAGTTGTACAACTTCATATCCGTCATAAGTACCCGTATTCTTAACTGTCACACTCGCTTTTAACGTTTCAGAGATCGCTATTGATTCTGATGATAGTATTAAATCTGAATAATTAAACGTTGTATAACTCAAGCCATAACCAAACGGAAACAGCGGTGTGTTAGGGATATCGATATAATTGGATTTATAATCTTCCTTCGGATTGCTATCAGGAATTGGTCGTCCTGTATTTTTCATGTTGTAATAAATTGGCACTTGACCCACATTGCGAGGAAACGTCGTTGTCAATTTACCTGATGGATTGTATGCGCCAAGCAAAATATCAGCAACACCATTCCCGCCCATAGTACCAGGATACCAAGCTTCCAATATCGCATCGACTTGTTTGGTTTCTTCTGAAAGATTCAAGGGCCTCCCATTCATCAAAAGCAAAATGATTTTTTTATTTGGAACCGCCTCCCTAATTCTTTCGATAAGTTTCGGTTGATTTCCTGGGATTCTTAAATTCGTTCTCGAGGCTGCTTCACCACTCATATGATAGCTCTCACCCATAACCAAAACGACAACATCTGCTTTTTTGGCAAGATTGATTGCTTCTTGAAAACCGGTGTCATCATCAGATTCAATCTCACAACCTTTGGAATAGAGTATTTGAGTATCCTTTAAAAATTCCTGCAAACCTTCGTAGATACTTACGGACTTTCCATTTCTATCGCCTGCTCCTCCCCAGTTTCCAATGATATGATACTCATCTTTTGCCAGTGGGCCAATGAGCGCGATTGTTTGAGTGGTATTCAATGGTAGCGCGTTGTTATTATTTTGAAGCAATACTGTTGATGCCGCTGCGGCCTCTTGTGCGACCTTTAAAAATTCAGGTTTATAGATGGTTTCTTTTTCTCTTTTTTCGTCTGAATAACGATAGGGATCATCAAACAAGCCCAGTTTATATTTTGATAATAATATCTTCTTGCAAGATTCATTTACCAAAGCCACGTCGATGGCATCGTTATCTATCAATGTTTTCAAATGAAGGCGATACACTTCACCCATCATGTCCATATCAGTGCCGGCTTGCATTCCCAATCGCGCTGCATTGAGACTGTCTTTTGCAAAACCATGTTCGATCATTTCGTTGATCGCGGTATAATCTGATACAACGAAGCCTTTAAAGTCCCATTCACTTCTTAAAACATCCCTGAATAAGAATTTATTTCCAGACGCTGGAACGCCGTTCACTTCATTAAAAGCGGTCATAAAGGTTTCGACACCTGCATCAACCGTTGCCTTAAAAGGTGGCAAGTAGGTGTTTCGCAGTTCCTCTTCACCCATATTAACGGTGTGATAATCACGGCCTGCTTGGGCGGCACCATAGCCAACAAAATGTTTCGCACAGGCAAGTATTGTATTCGTGTTATATAAATTATCACCCTGAAATCCTTTGACATACGCCTTGGCAATTTCGCTTCCCAAATACACATCTTCTCCAGCACCTTCCGAAATTCGTCCCCATCTTGGATCACGAGCGACGTCAACCATAGGGGCAAATGTCCAATGCAAACCTTCGGCAGAAGCCTCTTCAGCTGCGATTCGTGAGGTTTGTTCAATTAAACTTAAATCCCAACTTGTGGAAAGTGCCAAATTAATTGGAAAAATTGTACGGTGTCCATGGATCACATCATACCCAAAAAGCAGAGGAATACCCAAACGAGTCTTTTCAACAGCTAACTTTTGCATCTCGCGCGTTCCTTTAACCGTGTATACATTGAGCATGGCTCCGACGTTTCCATCTTTGATATGTTTTTCAAAGTCGGTTCTTACAGTAGGTCCTGTTTTGTCCCAACCACCGCCGTACATGACGGTTTGACCAATTTTTTCTTCCAAGGTCATTAAATTCATGAGTGAATCCACCTTTGCCTCGTATTGGCCGGGCGCATTTTGAGCACCTACCAAATTGATAGAGACCACTCCAAAACCGAAGAACACTAAAGTAATAAATAAGGTAGATGTTAATTTCATAGTCTAAATTCTATTCTGATTTGATAATTTCTGTTCGCTCTGAAATACCATTATTATTGAATGCCTCAATCTGAAAATAATAAGCATCCGTTCGATCTGCTCCTGTAAAATAGTATTCGTTCTTACCATATACCATCATACTTCCGTACATTTTATCAGGCGATTTACCCCAATAAATGACGTAGCCATCTGCATGTTGATTTTGTTCCCATTTGAACCAGATACTTCTACGTTCACCGTATTTCTTCGGATCTGCGCGCAGTGCTATAAAAGTGTTGACCTTTTCTGGTTTTTGTCCATTGCCCTTTCCAAAGACCCGAAAACCGCTCAATGCAAACGTTCCTGTCGGCATTTTGATATTTTCAAGTTTTAAAAAGCGAGCTTTTACCGGTGTTTCAAGCTCAATATAATCGTGGGGAACATCAGTTTTGTTTTTACTTTTATCTACTATCACAGCCCATTTTTTACCATCATCTGAACCATAGATTTTATACTGGTGAAATTTTCCCATAGTTTTACCTAAAAATTCCACATCTTGGTCAGCGAAGTTGATCTGAATTGCATTGATGGTGGAGATCTCACCCAAATCAGTTTGAAACCACTCACCTTTACCGCCAGTGTTCGCGCTCCAATAGGTTTTAATATCTTCATCAACAGCATAGTTGGGTTGA
>JBBSOJ010000228.1:0-5413 GCA_038259855.1 Flavobacteriales bacterium | reverse complement strand
AATAAACACTCTTAAATCCTGATTATTACCAAATGTGGAGCCTTTAGACTTCAACACACCGACCACTTTAAATTTAGCGCCTCTTATGCTGATCATTTTTCCGATCGGATTAACATCTGCCAGAACGGATTTGATAAGATCACTTCCAATAACACACACATTGTTATTATTTAAAACATCAAAATAATTGAGTTCGCGACCATCGCTGATTTCTAAACCGGAATTTTGTATATAATGTTCGTTGATACCAAGAACGTTGACTTCAGGATCTGTCTTTTCATTCTCGTACTTAACTTCTGCGGTTCGCGTGCCATCGAATGAAATAGAAGTTTTGGTATATGGAAATGTAAAGGTTTCCTCAAAAGCTTTAACTTCCTGATAGCTAATGACCGGGTTGATTTTCTGTACTTCTTTTCCGCTTTGGCGTTGGGTGGTAAACTCATAACGTTGGATGTTGAAGGTATTGGCACCCATCGATGAAAAGTCACTCGAGATGGTGTTTTCAAGCGCGGAAACTGCACTTAAAATCCCAACCAAAGCGGTTATGCCGATGGCTATAATCAGTACGGTAAGTATTGTTCGTAATAATTGAGATTTGATGGAACCTAAAGCAATTCGAATATTTTCTCGAAACAATGAAAACATGGAGTGTCTGTTTAATAAAATGAGTGACTGCAAGGTAAGTCTACAAATGCAGTTTAAAGTTACTATAAATTTAAAATAACTGATGACTCCCTTTTAAAAATGTGATATTTTTGCGGGAGTAGAATTAATAATCAAGTATAAATCATTTTTTTCATCAGAAAAAAAAGGCTTACACTAAAAATGAGATTCCCACTTTCGTGGGAAGTAAACATGGCACAAAAACCAAGCATACCAAAAGGAACCAGAGACTTTAATCCCGAAGAAGTCGCAAAACGGAATTATATTTTTGATGCGATCCGATCTCAATTTGAATTGTTCGGATTCCAACCCATAGAGACACCAAGTTTTGAAAATTCCGATACTCTGATGGGAAAATATGGAGAAGAAGGGGATCGCTTGATATTCAAAATATTAAATTCCGGGGATTTTTTAAATAAAGTAAGTGATACGGTGCTTTCAGATAAAGATTCAAATAAAATAACGTCTTCAATTTCCGAGAAAGCTTTGCGCTATGACTTAACAGTGCCTTTTGCAAGATATGTGGTACAACATCAAAACGAGATTGAATTCCCATTTAAAAGGTATCAGATACAACCGGTCTGGCGTGCTGATCGTCCACAAAAAGGACGCTTTAGAGAGTTTTTCCAATGTGATGCCGATGTTGTTGGCTCCACCTCATTATGGCAGGAAGTTGAATTTGTTCAATTATACGATGCTGTATTCACTGCTTTGAAGCTGAAAGGCGTTACAATTAAAATCAACAATCGTAAGATTTTAGCCGGCATTGCGGAAGTTATTGGAGCAAACGATAAATTGATCGATTTTACAGTGGCTTTGGATAAGTTGGATAAAATAGGAGAGGAGAAGGTTAAAGAGGAAATGTTAAGTAAAGGGATACCACAATCTGGCATTGACAAACTACGTCCCTTATTCAACATATCAGGAAATTTTGGCGAACAGGTTGACCAATTGAAAGCCATTTTATCCACATCAGCAGAAGGTTTAAAAGGTATTGAAGAATTGGAATTTATCGATAAGGCCATTCAAAAGCTACGATTAACAAGCGCCACTTTAGAATTGGACGTGACCTTGGCCCGTGGATTAAATTACTATACTGGTGCCATATTTGAAGTGTCTGCACCAGAAGGTGTTGATATGGGCTCTATAGGAGGCGGAGGTCGTTATGATGATCTTACAGGTATTTTCGGTTTAAAGGATATGAGTGGTGTTGGAATCAGTTTCGGTTTGGATCGGATTTTTCTCGTACTTGAAGCATTGGATTTATTCCCGGTGACCATTAAAAATACTGTTAAAGTTCTATTTGTGAATTTTGGTGAGGCGGAAGCTTTTGGCTGTCTCGAAGCAATTCAACAATTGCGCTCCAAAGGCATCAAAGCAGAGTTGTACCCTGATGCTTCCACGTCAAAAAAACAATTTATCAAACAGATGAATCATGCGAATAAACGACATATTCCTTTTGTGGTCCTCGTCGGGGAATCTGAATTTAAAAACAAACTATTCACATTAAAAAATATGTCAACTGGGGATCAAAAAGAAGTCTCCCTTACAGAATTAATCAAATCGTTAGCATAACAAAAGCCCTGAAATGATTCAGGGCTTTTGCATTTAGTTAGGAACTAAAAATAAGCGGATTATTTCACTAACACTTTTTTGGACGTACTGCCTTCTGGAGTATACATCTTAACAATGTAAGTGCCAGTACTTAAATTTTTGACTTTATATTCGGCATAATTTGTCGTTTCAACAGCCTTGAAGGATCCGACTGATTGGCCAACGATGTTAAACAATTCTATGCGCGTTATATCACGTAATGTGGGATTCACAACAACCAGACTTTCAAAAGAGTTGGCATAATACACTTCAATCGCCGTCATATCATCCTCTTCCTCAACATTTAGTACAGAACCCTGTTGAAACGTAATGTCAAATCTATTTAAATATTCACCAGAAGGTAAATTGAATGTATAATCACTTTGTCTTAAATTATGATACGTGTTTAAAATTTTGTCATGAACATAAATATCCAATTCAGCTGGTACATTCTCCAAGTGATCTATCATGATCGTATTTTCACCACCATCTCTCAAATGCAATCCAATAGGAATAATGCTCGAAGTCAGTAGGGTATCAATACCTTGAATCACAAATTTTTCACTGTTGATCATCCAATACATATCATCGATTTGATCATCAATATAAGCGCCGTCGTATCCCCAATCAATATCTTGAGTGGCATTGCTATCAGCCGTAATAAGCAATTGACGATGGATGGTATTAACAGAGTTAAATCCTATTCTTAATTTCATCCTTGGATCTTCTCCATCAGGATTATAGTTGACAGCATTCGAATTTTCAGTACCTCTTATAAATACTGAACTTGGAGTACCTTCTGCTTGAAATACACGTTGGCTATTTCTAAATTTTATGGTACCACCAGCGCCTTCAGCTACAACAAAAAATCCTTGACCTACGGGTATATAACGACCTGGGACTTTAGTAGCCATTCCGCCCATTCCCATATTAGGGGCCATGATGCCTTGAGTAGCAGCGGGATTGCCGCCTGAAAGATTGTATACCGCATAACCTCCTTGGTAATCCGCCAAATTGTGCGAATCCCCACCCCAGTGCTCCCAAAAATATAGAGTTCCTGTTGCTGTAGCTTGTCCATAAATTATAGGTCCATTATCTATAATAAACTTTTGTGCATCTATGGCAGATGGATACGGATTTCCAACTAAATAATCATTACCACCACCTAAAATTATATCGATATTACCGTTGTTGGGCTTTCCTTTAAATCTGTATTCTTGAGAATCACCGATATCACCCGTATCTGGACCTTTCATGGTATAGCCTTCACCGGCATTTAAGCTACCAGTATGTCTAACCAATTGCCAACCTGTCATTGAATTGTCTAGTCCATTAGCAAATTTCCATATCCATCTATGGGCGATTTTAATAGGTGTACCTGGAGCACCATTATTACCTGTAATCCAATTAATAGGAAGATTGGAATCTCCATCATTCATAATATCCTCAACTGCAAATGAATTATTGTTAGCCGTTAGATTATTAGAATGTATTAAAGATGAAACAGGCGAGGACCAATAATTGTATGTGTATTCATCAGCAGTTCCTTGCTGGTCTTTCTCTAAACTACCTTTGCTCGTAACATCCAAATCACTTTGAACTCCTTGTACTAGCTGTGATTCCCCTATAAGTTTGATGATACCATCTAGTTTCAAATACCAACTGACGTTAAGTTCGGAATTGCCTAAAACGCTAAAGTCAATCGGTACATCTGCAGTATCCTTTTCGTCAATAATTAATCCTAGATGTTTTTGAGTTCCGCTATAGGTAATATTGGAATGTTTAACATGAACGATAGACCAATCATTTTCAACTGCATGTAATCCCCATATACCGTTTTCGGGAGATTCGAGTGCTTCGTTTAATGTTCCACTAGCAATGGTTACAAATGGCAAAGGTGCATTTTGAGGAACAATGTTTTTAAAATTAAACATGCGTAGGCCATTATTCACGTCAATCGTCGGTGTTTTTAAGTCATCAATAACATTTCCTCTATAGGTATCCATTCTATAGTACCGAACCATAGAAGCCCAAGGTAAAGGGACAATTGTGGAAGGACTTATGTAATTTGTGATATCTTTAGGAATTACAGATCCTCGAATAGTACCACTGTTATTTTCAACTTCTTGATACACCATTTTCTGAATTTCATCTGCTGAAAGTGCTTTATTGAATATTCTTACTTCATCCATTGAGCCTTTAAAATTATCAATTGCAACCGTGGGATTTTTATTACCAAGTGTAAAGGGGGACGTGTTAATTGGCAGCGAACCTGAAACAGCACCAGACATATCTTCTCTGCCATTGATGTAAAATCTCCATCGATTGCTAGCACTGCTATAAGTTAATGCTACATGTTTCCATTTATATCTATCGGGTCTTCTAACAAAGTTAGTAGGCGAAAATTGATCAACGCCCTTAATATAAATCCTAAATCTACCATTGAGGGCCCAATTAATCTGGAAGCTAGATTGACCTATGATTGCTTTTTCTCTACCATTTTCATTAGAGTCAGACTTTACCCAAGCCATCATAGTTACTTCAGCCCAACCGCTGAATACCGAAGGCTCTTCTGCATAATCATTCTTTCCATCAAATTGTAATTGAAATTTACCCGTTAAATCTCTCGGGGAGCCAAAAACAGCGTTATTGGTATCAAAAGCGTCTAACAATCCATCGCCATCTGTGTCAGTCGTGCCATCAATTCGTCCATCATTATTGGCATCTAAAGCAGCATAAGGTGTTGCTAAAATATCAAAAGTTGAACCGTTAGAGGTTGTATCGATAAAATCTGGTTGACCATCATTATTGGCATCATTTACGAAATAATTTGGTGATCTAGTAACTACTGGTCCTTGACCATTGTTTCCATATGTCGTTGATCCATCGTATTTATCTAAAATTCCATCTGCAAAAAAAGTAGGAGTTCCTGTCATAAAAACATCTCGTTTTCTAACATAGTCAGTATCTATTCCATCACCAACACCATCACCATCTGCATCACTATCTCCATTTTCAAAGGTTGGTGAAATATTTGCGTTTTTAGTACCAGCTTCATCAACATCAAAAATGCCATCATTATCACTATCTAAATCAAGATAATTAGGAACACCGTCTCCGTCCGAATCTAAAAGTGTTGATCCCTCCAAGGTATCTT
>JBBSOJ010000227.1:0-5449 GCA_038259855.1 Flavobacteriales bacterium | reverse complement strand
TCATCTACTCCTAATTTATCGACGATAATCGCTTTTACTCTTGATGCAATGTCTGACATAATTTTAAATTTTAAGTTTAATTTGAGGGCAAAAATAAAAAACTTTATTTTAAAACCCATTGTTAATTTCAAATGTGTTTGTAATTTACTGAAAATACATTGAAGTATTTCCTTTTTACCTTCCAATTGTTAATAATTATTCTTTTTTTTGTTTTGGGAATTTCTAGAACTGAATGTCTGTAAATGAAGCGTATTGTAATTTTTGCGTCCGGAAGTGGTACTAATGCTGAAAATCTGATCAAGTTTTTTCACAACAGAGAAACTGGTTCTGTTATTCAGGTGCTCACCAACAATCCTCATGCCAAAGTTTTAGAGAGGGCCAAAAATCTAGATGTTAGTGCTTTATCTTTTAATAGAGTTGCCTTCTCAAAAAGCAACGACGTTCTCAATATTTTAAAGGCTAACAATCCCGATTTGATTGTTTTGGCAGGGTTTTTATGGAAATTTCCTGAATTCATTTTAAAAGAATTTCCGGGTATAGTCATTAACATCCACCCGGCTCTATTGCCAAAATATGGAGGAAAAGGAATGTACGGTAGCTTTGTTCATGAGGCTGTTGTAATGAATGAAGAGCGCGAAACCGGCATAACCATTCATTTTGTAAATGAGCATTATGACGAAGGCGCCATTATTTTTCAGGCGACTTGTGCTGTCGACTCCACTGATACCGCAGAAGATGTTGCTAAAAAAATACATGCTTTAGAGATGGCGCATTTTCCGAAAGTAGTGGAGGAATTACTAAAAAAGAAAATTCCAAATTCCAAATTCCAAAATAGAATCTATTCAAATACTGAAATTCAAAAAAAGATTTATTCCGTTTTAAAAGAACTTACCGAAGAAGAACTTCAAAGATATTGTGACAAAGATTTTAGTAAAAAAACTTTCAATAACAACTTTCCAATATTGATTAAAGTCCCAAATAATTTAGATAAAATAAAAAAGAGAGAAGCTATTATTTATACAAACAACAATAGGTGGTCTTGGAAGTATCAAATTGATAAAAACGGATTTTCTTATGCAATTTCCAACCAATGGTATAAATACAATGATGACTATGTGAGAGAATGGTTGAGAAAAAATAATTAGGTAAAATTCGTGTCAAAATAAAGTCGTGTCAAAAAAAAAGAAAAAATACTACACCGTCTGGAAAGGTCACAAATCGGGTGTATTTGAAAAATGGGACGACTGCAAAGCTCAAATCAAAAATTTTGAGGGCGCACAATACAAATCATTTGAGACGTTCGATGCTGCTAAAAAAGCACTTAAAGGCAATTACTTCGATTATATTGGGAAATCAAAAAAATTCACAAGTGGACTCTCAAACTCACAGCTTCAAAAAATAGGACAGCCAAATTATAATTCTATTTCTGTCGATGCTGCTTCGAGTGGAAATCCTGGCGTAATGGAATATCGAGGTGTTGATACCAAAACGAAAAACCAACTTTTTTCTCAAGGGCCTTTTCCCGAGGGCACTAATAACATCGGGGAATTTCTGGCGCTCGTCCATGGGCTTGCATTGCTTAAGAATAATGATAGTGACCGCATCCTTTATACCGATTCTAAAATAGCCATGAGTTGGGTCAGAAAGAAAACCTGTAACACAAAATTGGTCCGTACCGCTAAAAATGAGAAGTTATTTGAATTGATTGAACGTGCCATCACATGGTTAAAGGCGAACACCTATAAAACGATAATTGTAAAGTGGGAAACTAAAGCTTGGGGAGAGATTCCTGCAGATTTTGGAAGGAAATAAATTCATTTTTTACCGTATAAAAATCTTATATTTGCACGAATTTTAAACCTAAACATGAGTAAATTGGTAATCGTAGGAACTGTCGCTTTTGATGCGATAGAAACGCCTTTCGGAAAAACAGATAAAATATTAGGTGGAGCAGCGACTTTCATAGGTTTGGCAGCATCACAGTTTGAGGTCGATGCAGCTGCTGTGTCAGTTGTCGGTGGTGATTTTCCACAGGAATATTTAGATTTATTATCAGACAAGCATATTGATATCTCTGGAATAGAAATCGTAAAAGAAGGAAAAACTTTTTTCTGGAGCGGAAAGTATCACAATGATATGAACACGCGTGATACGCTTGCAACAGAATTGAATGTGCTTGCAGATTTCAATCCTATAGTGCCAGATGCTTATAAAGACGCGGATGTGGTAATGCTTGGAAATTTGCACCCAATGGTTCAAATGGGTGTTTTAGAGCAGATGACAAAAAAACCGAAAATGGTTATATTGGATACCATGAATTTTTGGATGGATTGTGCTTTGGAAGATTTGAAAGCAGTCATCAAAAAAGCGGATGTCATTACAATTAATGATGAGGAGGCTCGTCAATTGACTGGCGAATATTCATTGGTAGTTGCCGCTCGTAAAATCCATACTATGGGCCCGAAATATGTAGTGATAAAGAAGGGTGAACATGGAGCCTTGTTATTCCACAACAGTCATATTTTTTACGCACCAGCCTTACCATTGGAAGAAGTTTTTGATCCTACCGGAGCAGGAGACACTTTCGCTGGTGGATTTGCAGGTTATTTAGCAAAAACGCAGGATTACTCCTTTGAGAATATGAAGAATGCTGTGATCTATGGATCTACTTTGGCATCCTTCTGTGTTGAAAAATTCGGTACCGAGCGTATGAAGAAATTAAAACGTGAAGAAGTGCATGAACGCTTACAGGAATTCAAGCAATTGACACAATTTGAAATTAAATCAGTATAAATCTACGCGCTCAATTTGAGCGCGTTTTTTAATCGAACTATAAATAAGCTTCAATGAGCGATCTATTAAAACATGAGTGTGGTATAGCCCTCATCCGACTTTTAAAACCTCTGGAATTTTATAAGGAAAAATACGGTAGTGCCTTTTACGGTGTCAACAAGATGTATTTAATGATGGAGAAGCAGCACAACCGTGGCCAAGATGGTGCGGGCTTTGCGAGTATAAAATTAGACACAGCGCCTGGCGAGCGTTATATCAGTCGCGTACGCTCTGTGGCGCAGCAACCAATTCAGGATATCTTTGCCCAGATCAACGAACGTATCAATAAGGATCTTTTAGAGCATCCTGAATATACAGAGAATGTGGACCTGCAGAAGAAAAACATACCATACATCGGAGAACTTTTGTTAGGGCACGTGCGCTATGGGACGTTCGGTAAAAACAGTGTTGAAAGTGTTCACCCGTTCTTGAGACAGAATAATTGGATGCATCGGAACCTTATTGTTGCCGGTAACTTTAACATGACCAACGTCACCGAGCTTTTTGATGGTTTGGTCACACTAGGGCAACATCCGAAAGAGAAAGCGGATACAGTTACCATCATGGAGAAAATTGGACATTTCTTGGATGATGCTGTGGCAAAAAAGTATAAGCAGCTAAAAAAGGAAGGCTACTCTAAAGTAGAGTGTACGCCGCTCATAGCTGACCGTCTCAACGTTACAAAAATTCTGAAAAGAGCTGCAAAAAATTGGGATGGCGGTTACGTCATGGCCGGATTATTAGGTCACGGCGATTCATTTGTTTTGCGTGATCCTTCCGGCATACGGCCTGCCTATTATTACCAAGATGATGAAGTGGTGGTGGTCGCTTCAGAACGCCCTGTTATCCAAACAGTATTTAATGTTGATTTTGATGATGTAAAGGAATTGGCCCCTGGACATGCTATTATTACCAAAAAATCCGGAAAGACTTCCATCGATAAGATCATTGAGCCTTTAGAACGCAAGGCTTGCTCGTTTGAGCGTATATATTTCTCTAGAGGAAGTGATGCGGAAATCTATCAGGAACGGAAAATGTTGGGTAAACTACTCATGCCTAAAGTTCTTGAAGAAATTGATTTTGACACTAAAAATACAGTATTTTCATACATTCCCAATACCGCTGAAACGTCGTTTTACGGAATGATCGAAACCGTGGAAGCCCATTTGAACAAGAAAAAAACGGATGCTATACTCGAAGGGAACGGCAAGCTTTCTGCTGAAAAGATTACTAATATACTTTCCGAAAGACCAAGAATAGAAAAAATTGCTATCAAGGATGTGAAATTGCGAACCTTTATCACTGAAGACAGCACTAGAGACGATTTGGTGGCCCACGTCTACGATATTACTTACGGCGTCATAAAGCCGACAGATAATTTGGTCATCATTGACGATAGTATCGTTAGAGGGACAACCTTGAAAAAAAGTATCATCAAAATGATGGATCGACTTCATCCCAAAAAGATAGTCGTTGTGTCCTCGGCACCTCAAATACGATATCCCGATTGTTATGGTATCGATATGGCTCGTCTTGAAGGTTTGATAGCTTTTAGGGCTATGTTGGAATTGCTCAAAGAGAACGACAAGTATCATTTAATTGATGAAGTATATCATAAATGTAAAGCCCAACTGACTTTAGCCGACAAGGACATTCGTAATTATGTTAAGGATTTGTATCAAGAATTTACAGTTGAGCAAGTTTCGGATAAAATTGGAGAACTGATCTCTGATACAAGCGTAAAGGCGGAGGTCAAAGCTATTTTCCAAACGGTAGAGAACCTCCACAAGGCATGTCCAAAAAATCTTGGAGACTGGTATTTTACAGGTGATTATCCGACGGTTGGCGGTAATCGAGTTGTGAATAAAGCATTCATTAATTTTTATGAAGGTAATGACGAAAGAGCTTACTAATCAACACATTATCATTTTCTGATCAAGTGATCTAAAGTCA
This sequence comes from Flavobacteriales bacterium, assembly GCA_038259855.1. GTDB lineage: Bacteria > Bacteroidota > Bacteroidia > Flavobacteriales > Flavobacteriaceae > JBPOFM01. The sequence goes on along the minus strand of JBBSOJ010000227.1, from coordinate 664 downwards.
TTGCATATAAAATGCATTATATCGGATATATTTGCTTTTTATCTAATAGTTTCCTGTGGTTAGGTAAATTCAATCTACATTAGACTCACCATAACATAAGTAGGTTAAGTTCATGGTAGATTTGGGGCAAAAAAAGGTGAACATCTGTTCGCCTTTTTTTATGGAAAAAAATGAACGGTTTTTATAGAAATCTATTCAACAAACATCGGCTCATATGGTTTTTATTGTAATCTAAATCAAATATTATACCCGATTTCGGTAGAAAATTCGCGCTATTAATTCTTTTAGCCTAATTTATTAGTCGTTTGTCTAATAAATGTATTGAAAAGAAGATAGTCACTTTATATTTGTGTCACCATAACATAAGTAGGTTAAGTTTATGGTAGATTTGGGGCAAAAAAGGTGAACATCTGTTCACCTTTTTTCATTTCTGACCATGTCGCTTTTACCGTTAGTTAATAACGTTATAAACTTTAAGACAGTTTCGGCACATTACAAAAAAAGAGCGAACCTTTTGGATTCGCTCAATTCATATATAGTATCGGAAGATTAAAGTCTTCCTTACAATGTCCAAAAAGGCTTATTTTGCCTCTGCATAACGTCTTTCAACTTCATTCCAGTTTATGACCTTAAAAAAAGCTTCGATGTAATCTGGACGTCTATT
>JBBSOJ010000226.1:0-5453 GCA_038259855.1 Flavobacteriales bacterium | reverse complement strand
ATCCTGCGATGCTGACCTTTCTTCCGGCCGGACTTTTAGGCATAGTCATAACCTCCTTAATTGCGGCATTCATGAGTACCATCTCAACGCATCTCAATTGGGGAAGCTCTTATGTTGTCAATGATTTTTATGCGCGCTTCGTAAGACCTAAATCCACCGATAAAGAACAAGTCTTGGTTGGACGGATTTCAACAGTAGTCATGATGGTTATGGCTGCCTTATTGGCATTGGTTCTTGAAGAAGCACGTACAGGATTTGATTTATTACTGTCCATAGGGGCTGGTACAGGACTCTTATTTATACTACGATGGTTTTGGAGTAGGATCAATCCTTATAGTGAAATTGCAGCAATGGTCATATCCTTCATCATTGCAGCATTTTTCTTTGTCAATAATAAAATGGAAACACCTTTGCTCGATATTGCCGGTTATTGGCAATTGGTCATAGGTGTTTTTATTACTACCATAGGTTGGGTGACGGTCACACTTTTGACAAAACCTTCCGACGCACAAACTTTAAATTCCTTCAATAGCCTAATATTCGGTAACGATTCCAAATTCAAAGGATTTGGTATGAAGATTTTAGGATTTTTTGCTGGCGTTGTCGGCGTATACTGCGCACTATTTTCAATAGGTAATTTCATCTATGGTAAAACGAGCTTGGCTTTAGGGTTGTTGGCCGCTACTATAGTTTGTGGCCTATTAATTATTAAGTCGTTTAGAGAACCTAAAATGATCAATGACGCTTTTTAAGAACATCAACGATATCTGTGAGTTTAAACCCTTTGGCCTGAAGCAATATCAAATAGTGAAAAAGCAAATCCGCACTCTCGTCCAGAAATAAGTCATCGTTGTCATCTTTCGCTTCAATCACCACTTCAACGGCTTCCTCCCCTACTTTTTGGGCTATTTTGTTGATGCCTTTCTGAAATAAGGACGCTACATAGGATTCTTTATTTTCAGAATTTTCTTTTCTATTTTCAATTATCGACTCAAGATCAGACAAAAATCCAAACGATTGGTCGTTCGATTCATTCCAGCAGGTATCGGAACCTTTATGACAGGTAGGACCTTGAGGATCGGCCTGAATTAAAAGCGTATCATTATCACAATCAACTTTAATATCAATCACATTTAGAACATTACCACTCTCTTCACCTTTCATCCAAAGGCGTTGTTTGCTTCTACTGTAAAAAGTAACCTTATTTGAAGTGATGGTTTTATTATAAGCAGCTTCATTCATGTAACCGAGCATCAACACGTTTTTAGTTGTTGCATCTTGAATAATAGCTGGAATCAATCCATTCTCACTTTTATTAAAATCTATAGTCATCATAATCGTACTTCAATATTATTATTTTTTAATTCCTGCTTTAAGTCTTTAATTTCAATCTCACCGAAATGAAACACACTCGCAGCCAAGGCCGCGTCCGACTTTCCGTATCGGAAGGTATCGACGAAATGTTGCATCGATCCGGCGCCTCCTGAAGCAATGATCGGTATATTTAATTCAGTCGATAATCGAGCTAATGCCTCATTGGCGAAACCCGCTTTTGTACCATCATTATTCATAGATGTAAACAAAATCTCTCCGGCACCTCTTTTTTCTACCTCTTTAGCCCATTCAAACAAGTCTAAATCGGTCGGAATACTTCCACCTGCCAAATGGACTTTCCATTCCCCACTGATCTGCTTGGCATCTATAGCCACGACTATGCACTGATTACCAAATTTTTTGGACAACTCATTCACTAAATCTGGTCGTTTTATGGCTGATGAATTGATGGAAACTTTATCAGCTCCACATTTTAATAATTCATCTACGTCTTCAATTGATGAAATACCACCACCAACAGTGAATGGAATATTGACCTGTTCCGCGACTTTCATTACCATTTCCAATGTTGTTTTCCGACCTTCCAAAGTTGCAGAAATATCGAGAAAAACCAATTCATCGGCACCTTTTTCGGCATATTGTTTCGCCAATTCTACGGGATCGCCAGCGTCACGTAAATTAAGGAAATTGACACCTTTTACGGTTCGTCCGTTTTTTATATCAAGACAGGGAATAATTCGTTTTGTGAGCATATATTGTATATAAATTATCCGTTGACTATGTTTGATTGTGCCATCGTTTATTGGGTATATCTTCCAAGATCTTTGAGATCTATTTTATTCTCATAAAGCGCCTTACCGATAATAACACCTTCGCATCCTATCTGTTGTAAAATATCAACATCCTCTATAGAAGAAACACCGCCAGAAGCGATCAATTTAATGGATTGACCATCACTTTTGCTACACGTTGCGATGATGTCCTTATATAATTCAATTGAAGGCCCTTCTAACATGCCGTCTTTTGAAATGTCAGTACAAATGACATACTTGATGCTTTTCTTCTGATACATTTCGATAAAAGGAATCACGTCGAGATTGCTTTTTTCCAACCAACCGCCCGTTGCGATCTTTCCTTCAGTGCAGTCCGCTCCAAGGATGATTTTTGTACGACCGTAGGTCTCAATCCAATTTTTAAAAGTTTCGGAGTCATGAACCGCAATGCTGCCGCCTGTAATTTGGCGCGCTCCTGAATTAAAAGCGATATGCAAGTCTTCATTACTTTTCAAACCGCCGCCAAAATCAATCCTTAATTGTGTTTTGGAAGCAATCTGTTCTAACACTTTGTAATTAACGATGTGTTTTGCTTTGGCGCCATCTAAATCTACCAAATGCAAGTATTTGATACCAGCTGCTTCAAACTGTTTAGCGACTTCCAATGGATCTTCATTGTAAATTTTTTTGGTGCTATAATCGCCTTTCGTAAGTCTGACACACTTACCGTCGATAATATCTATTGCTGGTATTATTCTCATATTATAATTTTAAAAAATTGTCTAAAATCCGTGCGCCAGATGTACTGCTTTTTTCTGGATGGAATTGTACTCCGTAAAAATTATTGTTTTGCAGCGCAGAACTGTAATTAATGCCATAGTCGGTTTCTGCTATCGTTTCAGTACAAATTTCTGCATAGTAGCTATGTACAAGATACATGTATTCAGTATCATCTATATCTAAAAAAAGATTTGATTTTAAATTGTGTATGGTATTCCATCCCATTTGAGGTACTTTAAGACCATTGGTGAACTTTTTGACCTCTACATCGAAAATCCCCAATCCTTTTGTTTCGCCTTCGTCAGTAAACTTACACATCAGCTGCATTCCTAAACATATTCCTAAAACAGGTTGCTTTAACTCCGGAATCAATATGTCCAATTTATTCTTTTTCAACATAGTCATGGCAGAGCTAGCCTCCCCAACACCCGGAAAAATAACATTGTCAGCGGATAGAATCACTTCTTGATCGTGAGATAAAATAGCATCAACACCCAATCGTTTAAGCGCAAATTGAATGCTCTTGATATTTCCAGCTCCGTAATCGATAATTACCGTCTTCATTATAAGGTACCTTTTGTTGAGGGTAAAATCATTTTCTCCATATCTCGTTTCACTGCCATTTTTATGGCTTTTGCAAAAGCTTTGAAAATAGCTTCAATTTTATGGTGTTCATTGGTTCCTGCTGCCTTAATATTAAGATTACATTTAGCGCCATCAGTGAACGATTTGAAAAAATGAAAGAACATTTCGGTAGGCATTTTTCCAATCATTTCGCGTTTAAATTCTGCCTCCCAAACCAACCAATTTCTTCCACCAAAATCAATCGCCACCTGTGCCAAACAATCATCCATTGGCAAGCAAAAACCATAGCGTTCGATACCTAATTTATCACCCAAAGTACGCGCAAAGACTTCACCTAAAGCAATTGCCGTATCTTCAATCGTGTGGTGCTCATCAACTTCCAAATCGCCTTGTACCGTGATCGTCAAATCCAATTGACCATGCCGCGCAATCTGATCCAACATATGATCAAAAAAGGCAATACCAGTGTCAATCTCGCTTTTACCTGTGCCATCGAGGTTGAGATCAATCGCGATTTTAGTTTCATTGGTGTTTCTGACAATCGATCCTTGACGTTCTTCAGCTTTTAAAAAGCTGTAAATCTGTTCCCAATCGTTCGTTTCCAGTGCAATGAAATCATCCAATTCTCCACGTTTTACCGTAATCTCCGACGTTCCTAAATTTGTGTCGTCATTGATAAAAATTCCTTTTGAACCTAAATTTTTTGCCAACTCGATATCTGTCAATCGATCACCGATGACAAAAGAATTTGCCAAATCATAATCGTCAGAAAAATATTGCGTTAATAAGCCTGTATTCGGTTTTCTTGTGGGTGCATTGTCTTTCGCAAAAGTTCTGTCAATGAATTGGTCCGTAAATTCAATTCCTTCCGCTTTGAATGTATTAACAATGAACTCATGTACAGGCCAAAATGTGCTTTCAGGAAATGCATCAGTTCCCAAGCCATCTTGATTGGTGATCATAACGATTTCAAAATTCAATTCTTTGGCAATTCGACTTAAAAATTGAAATACTTTTGGATAAAACACCAATTTTTCGAAGCTATCAATCTGCTCGTCCATTGGTTCCTTGATCATTGTACCGTCTCGGTCTATAAATAAAACACGCTTCATTTTATAAGGTTTTTAATACTGAAATTAATTGTTCATTTTCGGATGGTGTACCGATCGTCAAACGCAAACACTGATCGCACAACGGTTGATTGGTCCTATTTCTGATGATGATGCCATGCGTCATCAATTCATCATAACGCTGGTTGGCATCGTCTACTTTAACTAATATAAAATTGGCATCCGAAGGATATATGGTCTTCACAAAATGAACATTCTTCAATTCACGTTCCAATTTCTGCCTCTCTTTTTTAAGAAAGTCAATTTGACTATCCACCAAATTCGAATCATTCAATTGCTCAATAGCTTTCTGCTGCGTTAACTCATTGATGTTATAAGGCGGTTTTATTTTATTGAGCACTGAAATAATTTCTTTGGAAGCATAACAAATTCCAAGTCTGATTCCGGCCAATCCGTATGCTTTTGAAAGCGTTTGAGTGATAACAAGATTCGGAAACTCCAACAATCGCCTAGACCAGCTTTCTTGTTCTGAAAAATCGATATAAGCTTCATCAATGACAACGATGCCTTTGAAATTATGAAGCAATTCTTCGACTTCATCAAGATCAAATCTGTTCCCGGTAGGATTATTTGGAGAACACAAAAACAATATTTTACTTTGATCTGTAGCAGCTTCTAAAATCTTATTGACTCTGGGTTGAAATGATTCAGAAAGCTCAATTTTGATGGTTTCTACAGCATTGACGTTGGCAAGCACTTCATACATTCCATAGGTCGGCGGAAGGATGATCACATTATCCACATTGGGTTCGCAAAACATGCGCATCAATAAATCCAAAACTTCGTCACTTCCATTACCCAGCAGCATGTTGTCCAATGGTATGTCTTTTATTTTTAAAAGCGTTTGTTT
>JBBSOJ010000225.1:0-5484 GCA_038259855.1 Flavobacteriales bacterium | reverse complement strand
GAAAATAGAACGGTAAATATTTCATTGAATCCTGAAGAATTATTGGAGGGGAACACATATAATTTAGCGTCTATAATTATTGGGGAATCCAATTATATTTCAAATTTTGCTGAATTTTGTATTATTAGCAATGTGAATCCTGAAATCTGTTTCTTTACATCTGAAGACAATATTGGCGAAGTGAAAATTGCAAAATTAGATATTCAACAACGTATCATATCAGGCACATTTTGGTTTAATGCCAAAAGAGCCAATGAAATTATAGAAGTCAGGGAAGGAAGATTTGATATGAGATATGTTAATTAACATTTAAAACTAAAAACACTCAAAAAATAAATTCTACAAAATAAGACCTTTCTGTTAGACGGAAAAGTCTTTACACCGCTAAATAGTAAAAACTTTCACAATACTTTAATCTAACTTCTCTAAACTATGAAAAATTTACTACAATTTTTTGTTATGCTCTGCTGTGTTTTTACGGCAGTTGCGCAAAAAGAAATTAATACCGAGTTTGCCACCAAAATGACCGCTGTAGTTATGATTAAAAATTTAGCATAAATGTCTGAACTTTACGGAAAAACCGTAAATAGTTGTCAAAACAATGATCTACATTTACCATAAATTAAAACGCCAATACCATGAAAAAGACATTGTTAACTCTCCTGCTGATGACCACATTATTTTCCTGTAAAAAAGACGATGATGACCAAACCCCAATTGAGCAATTACCGGCTGCCACCCAAGTCGGTGCCAACACCGCAGGCTGTTTAGTCAACGGACAGGCTTTTTTGCCAAAAGGCAGTAGCCAATTTGGACCTACATTAAGTTGCTTTTATCAGCAACTGGAAGATGGCCATCATTTTGGTCTTGCTATTACAGAAAATGGTTTCAACGAAGACAGAACGGTAAATATCTCATTAAATCCAGATGAGCTAATGGAGAATGTAGTTTATACTCTTACTAATCAAACTGATAATGGTTCAAATTACAATTCAAATTTTGGCGAATATTACATATTGTCTTTTGAAGGTAACAAATATTTCCTTACAACAAATACCAACATAGGCGAGCTTAAAATTACAAAATTAGATATTCAACAACGAATTGTATCTGGAACATTTTGGTTTAATGCCCAAAGAGCAGGAGAAGTTGTAGAAATTAGAGAAGGACGTTTCGATATGCGATATGTTAATTAACATCTAAAACTAAAAACACTCAAAAAACAAATACTACAAAATAAGACCTTTCTGTTAGACGGAACAGTCTTTACACCGCTAAATACTACAAACCTTCACATTCGTTTAATCTAACTATTCTAAATCATGAAAAATTTACTACAATTTTTTGTCATGCTCTGCTGTGTCCTAACGGCTGTGGCGCAAAAGCAAATCAATACAGAATTTGCCACCAAGATGAACGCTGCGTTTCAACAACTTGAAAAGAACAGAGTACCATACGGCTTGCTCAAAGACCAAGCCTTTGAGTTTACCGAACTCTCTGCCTATAATGGCGTCATTACAGATACCTCTTATATTAATGCCAACGTGTTGGGCGATATTTATAAAACCTTGTTTATGTCCAAAGTAGTGGCCGACACTGTCCAACGGGAACTCGTTGCAAACGAGCGCTAGCTTGAGGATGTCCGGCATGTTTTTTAATAGCAACCTCTGATTTCTATAAATATTGGTCCGATTGGACAGGATTAAACCAAAAAAATCCCCTTGAAATTCAATTCAAAGGGATTTCTTTTTTAAAACAACGTTTAGTTAGGCTACTTCATTGTTTATATGGTTATACGAAAATTTTAAAGCTCCCGAAGGACATTGTCTTACTTGTCGAATGATGCGTTCGGTAGAATCGCCTTCAAGATCTATCCACGGGATGACGGATTGTCTAAATACATTCGAAAGTTCGCTCGCACAGCGCTCGGCATTGATGCAGACACAAGGTTCGTAGGTGACCGTAATATCTCTATTACTGTACACATTGTCAGTGGTTTCCATAGGCAGATTAATTTGGGGTCAATCTTTTAGTTTGTGAAAGTCAATAAGTATCTAAAAAACAGTTACTTAATTGATGTTTCATTTGATTAAATAATTAATTAAATAATTATTAATCGATTAAATGTAATAAAAAATCGATTAAACACACTTTTAATATCATTTTTTCGATGAAATGCATAGTGTAAAATTCCAAATTCCAAATTCCAAATTCCAAATTCCAAATTCCAAATTCCAAAAGCCAAATACCAATGGTCAATGGTTGAAATTTGATTTACTTGTATTCTGAGACGAAGTGAAACATAATGTTAGGGTATTTCTGCTGTGTCATTTGTAGGGAGAATGAAGAATCCGCCAAGAAGACCAATTGATTTTGCTTGTCCTTGGCCAAATAACGCTGTTTTACTTTCAAAAAATCTTTAAATTCATCACTTTTAGGATCTTTTGGTTCCACCCAACAGGCTTTAAAAACATTTAACGGCTCGTAAGTACATTTGGCACCATATTCATGTTCCAAGCGGTATTGAATGACTTCATATTGAAGTGCACCAACTGTGCCAATGACCTTTCTACCATTCAATTCCAATGTGAATAATTGCGCAACACCTTCATCCATCAATTGGTCAATGCCTTTATTAAGTTGCTTGGACTTTAATGGGTCTGCATTGTTGATGTATCTAAAATGTTCTGGCGAAAAACTTGGAATGCCTTTGTAGTTGATGTTTTCACCTTCAGTTAAGGTATCTCCGATCTTAAAATTCCCGGTATCATGAAGTCCAACAATATCACCCGGATAGGAGACATCCACAATTTCTTTCTTTTCGGCAAAAAACGCATTCGGACTTGAGAACTTTAATTTTTTATCATGTCGGACATGCAAATAGGGTTTGTTTCGTTCAAATTTACCGGATACGATTTTTACGAATGCCAGACGATCGCGATGGTTGGGATCCATATTCGCATGAATCTTGAACACGAAACCCGTGAATTCTTTTTCGTCGGGCTCTATTAAGCGCTCTTCACTTTGTTTTGGCCTAGGTTTTGGTGCGATCTCTATAAAACAATCCAACAGTTCGCGGACACCGAAATTATTTAAGGCTGATCCGAAAAACACGGGCTGTAATTGACCATCCAAATACGCCTGTCTATCAAAGTCAGGATAGATGCCTTCCACCAATTCTATTTCTTCACGCAGCGTTTTCGCCGCTTTATCTCCAATTAAAGCATTTAATTCTGCTGATTGTAAATCAGAAATTTCGATGGTTTCCTCAATGTCCTTTCGACTGTCACCACTAAATAGATTGATGTTCTTTTCCCAAAGATTGTAGATGCCCTTAAAATCATAGCCCATCCCGATCGGGAAACTCAAAGGTACGACCGTTAGACCCAGCTTTTGCTCGATTTCATCCAACAGATCGAAGGCATCTTTACCTTCCCTGTCCATTTTATTAATAAAAACAATGATCGGTATTTTCCGCATTCTGCAGACCTCCACAAGCTTTTCGGTTTGCTCTTCTACACCTTTGGCCACATCGATGACGACAATAACGCTGTCAACCGCAGTGAGGGTTCTAAAGGTGTCTTCGGCAAAATCCTTGTGTCCGGGCGTATCTAAAATATTTACTTTTATACCATCATATTCGAAGGCAAGTACCGACGTTGCTACAGAAATTCCACGTTGACGCTCTATTTCCATAAAGTCGCTTGTAGCACCTTTTTTGATTTTATTGCTTTTGACGGCACCTGCTTCCTGGATAGCACCACCAAATAATAGTAATTTTTCAGTAAGCGTTGTTTTTCCAGCATCGGGATGTGAAATGATACCGAATGTGCGACGTCGATTGATTTCTTTAATAAAGCTCATAAATACAGTTCAAAATGGCTGCAAAGATACTCTTAAATTTACGAATTACGAATCACGATTTTGTAAGCATTGGCTAAAAAAGCCAGAAAAAAGATTTAAAAGGAATGACTATTTGGTTTTCTAAACTCCTAAACTTGAAACTTGACTATTTTAGCGTTATTTTTGCTTTCTATGAAAGAAGAACATGTGATCCTTGTCAATGAAAAGGACGAACAGATTGGTACAATGCCAAAAATGGAAGCACATGAAAAGGCCGCATTGCACCGGGCATTTTCTGTTTTTGTGTTTAACGATTCCAATGAATTGATGCTACAGCAACGCGCTTCGCACAAATATCACTCGCCTAACTTATGGACCAACACCTGCTGTAGTCATCAGCGCGTCGGAGAGAGCAATATAGATGCCGGAAAACGCCGTTTGAAAGAAGAGATGGGCTTTGTCACCGAACTTGAAGATACTATTTCGTTCATTTACAAAGCACCGTTTGACAACGGATTGACCGAGCACGAATTTGACCATATACTTGTCGGCACCTTTAATGGAACACCATTAATTAACCCAGAGGAAGTTTCTCATTGGAAATGGGTGTCGTTAGATGCTATAAAACAAGATATGGCCCTCAACCCACAATTTTATACAGAATGGTTCAAGATTATTTTTGATAAATTCTACGAACATATAAATATTAAGAAATGAAAGTAACCGTCAGTAGAAAAGCCCATTTTAATGCCGCCCATCGATTATATCGCAAGGACTGGAGTCATGAGAAGAATGATGAGATCTTCGGAAAATGTAACAACCCAAATTTTCATGGTCATAATTACGAATTGATAGTGAGTGTCACGGACGACATTGACGAAGAAACGGGTTATGTTATTGATATGAAAGTTTTGAAGGACTTCATTAAGGAAGAAATTGAAGATGCGTTTGACCATAAAAATCTTAATTTGGAAGTCGAGGAATTCAAAGATTTGAATCCAACGGCAGAAAATATCGTAGTGGTAATCTACAATAAACTCAAGGTAAAGTTGAAACCGTCTAACGTGCTAGAAGTAACACTTTACGAAACACCACGTAATTTTGTAACGTATTCCGGAAACTAGTTTTTATAGTAATCACAGATGTTTTGTATGACCTATCAATGAAAAGTTCGCTCTATCCCATAAAATTCCGACCGATCCTTAAAGATAAAATTTGGGGTGGTCAAAAGTTAAATTTGCTGTTACAGAAAGAATCTAATTTACCTAACGTTGGTGAAAGTTGGGAAATCAGTGATGTGGATGGCGATACCTCTATGGTGATCAACGGTGGTCTCGAAGGTCAATCTTTAAAGCATATTTTAAGCACCTATAAAGGCGACCTAATTGGAGAGAAAAATTATAGGCAATTTGGAAACAAATTCCCGTTGCTCATAAAATTCATCGATGCCAAAGAGGATTTATCAATCCAACTGCACCCGAATGACGAATTGGCCGCAAAACGGCATAATTCATTTGGGAAAACAGAAATGTGGTACGTGATGCAAGCTGATGAGGATGCTAAATTGATAGTAGGTTTTAACCAAAAGGTCACGCCAGAACTCTATTTAGAACATCTTCACAATAAGACTTTGACCAAGAT
>JBBSOJ010000224.1:0-5519 GCA_038259855.1 Flavobacteriales bacterium | reverse complement strand
GATAAACCAGAACGCTTTTTCGTAAATGAAATCATACGAGAAAAAATCCTGATGCATTATAAAAAAGAGATTCCGTACGCTGTGGAGATCGACACGGAGGAATTTTTTGAAGAAGAAACTATCATCAGAATGCGCTCTATCATTATGGTAGAACGTGAAACCCAAAAAGGGATCATCATCGGTCATAAAGGCGCTGCTCTAAAACGTGTTGGTGTCGAAGCTCGAAAAGATTTGGAAAAATTCTTTGGAAAACAAGTCCATTTGGAAATGTACGTAAAAGTGAATAAAAACTGGCGTTCCAATGCGAATCAGTTAAAGCGATTTGGGTATAACCAGAAATAAGTTTTTAGTGGGTAGTTTTCAGTAGGCAGTCACCAGTCTTCAGTCTATAGTCTACAGTCTTCAGTGGGCAGTAGGCAGTCAGCAGTTAGCAGTCTATAGTCTTTAGTCTATAGTCTATAGTCTTCAGTGGGCAGTCTTCAGTCGGCATTTAATACTAATTAGTGGCAACTTAAAGATGGTTTTTTCATTAGCTCAAGCCATTTTTGCTTAAGGTCTCTTTCATAAAATCATGCAAGAGGTGCATTTCAGCCGTTCCTTTACGTCTTCCCAATCTTCCAGCGACATACAATCCAATCCAAACTAAAACCATCAAAGCCATCAATCCAAGTTGGATGCCATATGAATTTCCTAATCTCCAATTGGTATAACTCCAAATTCCAAAGGCGATAAACAGTCCAGCCACACCAAAGTGTACAAACATAAACAACGTCCAAATGGTCGGATTGGGTCCAAACAAACCATGTAACAGAGCTGTTTCAGCTTCCAGTTTATTGACTTCAAGATGCAATTCCGGTGACCAAAAGTGTTGTTTATTCTTTGGGATTCGAATGAACACATGATCATCCACTCGGCTGATTTTAAAGTCAGTAGTTTCAATCGCTTCAAACGCTTTTAACACAGATTGATGATGATGGTCCAATTCCATTTTGAAACGGGGCCGCAATACAATTTCGTTATCAGTCGACATATCAATTATTTAATGGGAGTAAAGTACTATTTTTTCTTAATAAAGTCACTACCTTTGCGCTCGCTTACAGGATATGTAATGCAGATAAAACAAAAGTTATGAGTAATATAGTCGCCATAGTAGGACGTCCAAATGTAGGGAAGTCAACATTTTTTAACAGATTGATTCAACGTCGTGAAGCCATTGTGGATGCCGTGAGTGGTGTCACAAGAGACCGTCATTATGGAAAATCAGAATGGAATGGTAGAGAATTCACGGTCATTGATACAGGCGGTTACGTCTTGGGGAGTGATGATGTGTTTGAGGCCGAAATTGATAGACAAGTAGAGCTTGCCATCGATGAGGCAGATGTCATCATGTTTATGGTCGATGTAGAATCTGGCGTCACAGGGATGGATGAGGATGTTGCGACCTTATTGCGTAAGGTCAACAAGCCTGTGTTTTTAGTGGTCAACAAAGTTGATAATAATAAAAGAGCTCAAGATTCTGTAGAATTTTACTCTTTAGGACTGGGCGAATACTACAACATCGCCAGTACCAATGGTAGCGGAACGGGTGATTTATTAGACGCCGTCGTAGAAGCTTTGCCACCTCATATACCAGAAGCGGAGTCCGAATTACCGCGATTTGCTGTAGTTGGAAGACCCAATGCCGGTAAATCTTCGTTCATTAACGCGTTGATAGGCGAGGAGCGTTACATCGTTACGGATATTGCGGGCACCACGAGAGATTCCATAGATACAAAGTATAATCAGTTTGGTTTTGAGTTTAATTTAGTGGATACGGCAGGAATCCGTCGTAAATCTAAAGTCAAGGAAGATCTTGAATTTTATTCGGTCATGCGAAGCATCCGTGCCATTGAGCACTGTGATGTTTGTTTGGTGATCGCCGATGCGGATAGGGGTTTTGATGGTCAGGTGCAGAACATTTTCTGGTTGGCAGAACGCAACAGAAAGGGCATCGTTATTTTGGTTAATAAGTGGGATTTAATTGAAAAGGAAACTAATTCGGCACGTGATTTTGAAAAGAAAATCCGGAAAGAAATTGAACCGTTTACAGATGTACCCATTGTATTTATCTCGGTTTTAAATAAACAACGAATTTTCAAAGCCATCGAGACTGCGGTTGAGGTTTTCAAAAATCGTTCGAAAAAAATCAAAACAAGTAAACTGAACGAGGTGATGTTGCCTATAATTGAGAATAATCCGCCTCCAGCATTAAAAGGTAAGTTTGTGAAGATAAAGTACATCATGCAACTGCCAACGCCGCAGCCACAATTTGCGTTCTTCTGTAATCTACCTCAATACGTGAAAGATTCTTACAAGCGATTTTTAGAAAATCAATTGAGAGAGCAATTTGATTTTCATGGGGTTCCGATTAGTATTTATATGAGAAAGAAGTAGAATGAAGCATTGATAAAACCGACTCTGGTTTTATACAATCTCATGATAATAATGAATTGCTGATCGATATATTTCGGTCAGCAATTTTTTTATTATTTAAAGTTGAAGGCTTAATGTTTGATGAAGGTGAATAAAATGCATCATTAAAATTTAAAGGTGTTTTGATGAATTTAAGATACGGGGATGAACATGGCTATTTGAAAAATCCTTGCATATTATGAATTGAAAAACTTTAGCATGACTAAAGAATTTAAAGTATATCCTTTTATCAAGCAGGGAGCTAAACGTTTTTCAAATCAAAATTCTCAACCAACAGACGAGAATTGCTACAAACCTACCAACCGCCAGAAGCGCCGCCGCCGCCGAAGCCGCCGCCGCCAAAACCACCACCGAAGCCACCGCCTCCAAAGCCGCCGCCCGAGCTTCCTCCACCGAAACCTCCTGAACCGCCTCCAAAACTTCCACGGCCTAAATTGCTTAAGATAATGGCATCTAAAATGCTAAATCCACCGCCTGAATTTCGTCCGCCATTGCCGCCGCCATTTCGTTTTTTGAATATAGAGACAAGGATAAAAATAAATACGATAAACAGCATAAACATAAAACCTATAGGTAAACCACCATCACCACTGGATGTTCTCGTGCCCTTGTACTCACCGGTCATGACTTCAAAAATAGCATCAGCACCTCGATTAAGTCCGCCGTAATACTTGTTTTGTTTAAAAAAGGGGATGATGTCTTGCTCAATAATACGTTTACTCATTGCATCCGTCAGCAAATGCTCAACACCATAACCTGTATTGATGGCTATTTTACGATCGTCTCTGGCTAAAAGTATCAAGACGCCATTGTCTTCTTTCGCTTGGCCAATGCCCCATTGTTCGCCCCATTGTGCTCCTAAATAATTGATGTTTTCACCTTGGGTTGAATTGATGATGGCAATGACTATTTGTGTAGAAGTCGTATCAGAATACCTGATCAACTTTTCTTCAAGTG
Organism: Flavobacteriales bacterium; assembly: GCA_038259855.1. GTDB lineage: Bacteria > Bacteroidota > Bacteroidia > Flavobacteriales > Flavobacteriaceae > JBPOFM01. The sequence continues at coordinate 2,090 of JBBSOJ010000224.1, read as the reverse complement.
CAGTTTTTTCGGAAGCCGAGAGCAAGTTGCTATAATCATAAACACTCGTTTGATCAGATTCTTTAGCGGGTTTTTCTGGAATCTGAAATTGAGCGAATCCAACTTGGAAATAAGTCAAAGTCAGCAAAGTCATAAAAAGAAAGCGTTTAAAAACGCTTACTTCTTTGATACTTTGCTTTTGAATGCCTGCTAAAGACTGCATACGGTTTGTGTTTATTTATCCTTTTGAAATAGTATCGGACAGTTCGTTTTTATCGCCACTTTCCCAAGGGAAAAAGGTTTCCAATTGTGTTCCTGCTTTTAAAATACCTTCAACAAGTCCTTGCTTGAAGTCACCCTTTTTAAAATGTGATTGCATTATGTTTTTTGTCGAATCCCAAAAGGACTCTGATACCACTTTGTTGATGCCATCATCACCAAAAATGACAAAGTTTCTATCTTCAACCGCCACATAAATAAGTACGCCGTTCTGAAGTTTTGTAGTGTCCATTTTAAGCATGTGGAATACCTCAATCGTTCGCTCGTAGACATCAATTTTTGAGGTCTTTTCTATATGCACCCGTATTTCGCCAGACGTGTTTTTCTCGGCGGTGCGTATGGCTTCAATGATTTCTTTTTCCTCATCCGGAGATAGGAAGGCTTCTATTTTTGACATATTCTTTTAATTGAATTCAAAATCGACATCCGGTGCATTCTCACTTCCCGGATCTGCTTTATAACGTGCCATTTCTTCAAAACCAAACCAGCCTGTCAATAAGCTATTTGGGAATTTTGAAGTATAGATGTCATAAGTATTAACAGATTCATTGTATCGATCCCTAGCGACATTGATTCTATTTTCTGTGCCTTCCAATTGGGATTGCAGCTCCAAAAAGTTTTGATTGGCTTTCAATTCTGGGTAACGCTCCACAGATACCAATAATTTTGATAATGCACCACTCAATCCGGCTTGTGCCTGTTGGAATTGTGCTATGTTTTCTTCTGTTAAATTACTCGCATCAATGGTGGTTGACGTCGCTTTTGCGCGAGCTTCTACAACCTCTCTCAAAGTGGTTCTTTCAAAATCAGCGGCACCTTGAACAGTTTTGATCAAATTTCCTATGAGGTCATTCCGACGTTGGTATGAGCTTTCAACATTAGACCAAGCAGTTTCTGCATTAGCTTCGTATTCGACAGCTGTATTATTGATGCCGACGGCCCAACGGTATACTCCGAAGATGATAATGACGATTATAATTACTGGAATTAGCCATTTTTTCATGATGATTTAATTTTAAAATGTTAGTGTTTTAATGATTAGTTGTTATAGTTGGAAACTTGTTACAAGTGTTCTTTTATTTTTAACAGTTGGGCCTTGACGTCTTCCAATTTACTGATGATTCCGAACGTATCTAGACTTTTTTGTTTTTCTTCTTTCAAATGGATCTTTGCGCCTTCTAGCGTAAAACCACGTTCTTTTACCAAATGGTAAATGAACTTTAAATTAGTGATATCCTCTGGAGTAAATTTTCGATTGCCTTTGGCATTTTTTTTTGGTTTGAGGACGTCAAATTCCTTTTCCCAAAAACGAATCAATGAGGTGTTTACATCAAATGCCTTGGCGACTTCACCAATACCATAATATCTTTTTTCGGGAAGGTTAATATGCATAGGTTAATCTAAAGATTCGTTTTCTAATGAAGCACGCTCCAACAATCTACCATACTCTTCAGCAGAAAGATTACCGTAGTAAAAATTAATTGGATTGATCCGCTCGTCATCCTTAAATACCTCGTAGTGTAAATGGGGTCCTTCCGAACGGCCTGTGCTACCCACAAAACCAATTAGATCGCCGCGTTTTACACGTTGATTGGCGCGCACATTGTATTTGTATAAATGAGCATATAAAGACATGTATCCGTAACCATGATCAATCCGAATGTGGTTACCATATCCTGTAGCGCTATTATCAGCCCTTACGACGATGCCGTCTCCAGAGGCATAAATCGGAGTTCCTCTGGGCGCCGTAAAATCCATTCCAAAATGAAACTTACGGACCTTCGTAAATGGGTCCGTTCGATAGCCATAACCAGATGCCATACGGGTTAAAT
>JBBSOJ010000223.1:0-5522 GCA_038259855.1 Flavobacteriales bacterium | reverse complement strand
TGGAGACATCATAATATTCAAAATGTCCGAAAATAAGCTGAACGGATTCTGTACAATTTCCCAAGAATTATAGCGAAGAAATCGTCCCAAATATATTCCGAAACTTGTTAGAAATAAAACAAATGTGGTGATATAAAATTGTTTTCGTTTAGAAACATATGGTTTTAAAATATGTTCTAAATCCATGAGTGATAGAAAGAACAACATCAATCCATTGCATGCGAATGATGTGACGACCAAAACATCAAGCCACATCAAATAATCTTGACTTCCTCTTAAATGCAATAAATCAGTGACAATGTAAGGTGCGTTGGGAAGAAATAATTGCCAGATTAACAACCAGCCTGCTATTACTAATTTGTTTAATTTTTCTTGACTTTTTAAATAGGTGGTTATCGCATATGGAATGACGGCCAAAAACAAATTCCAGACAAGAAATAGAAAGAAAAATGACTGATTGAGTTTCATCCTAATCATTAATAATACCACGCTTAACGTCATCGATAGTAAAAGCATCGACAGTATTTTAAATCGTGAAATGATGAGTGTTTTAAGAGTTTCCATGGTGTCTTTTATGTTCGAAGATTACTATTGATATAATTCCAAGGGTATAGGCAACTAAATCGCTAATGCTAAAAGTGCTGCCCAATACGATTTTTGCAAGTTTATTCTGTTCAAGATGTAGTAATTCCAAAAAGGAGGTGAGTTGTAAAAACTCTATTACAAAGGAAATTACAAAGACAACCAAAGCAATTTGATACGATTTGTAATTCAAAATACTTTTTAGAAAGCAGTACACTAAAATGACCACTAAAAAGTCTCCAAACGTATGGCGGATAAAACCATCTTTTAAATACACGGCGATGAGCGCCTCGGTGATAAAAAGTATGATAAACGCAATGAAATAATAGGGGCTGAATTTGAACTTCATAAGTTAAAGATTTGATGGGAATTTGATCATTAAAATCAAATAAAAATAGGCTGTTGCGACCGGTAGGTTGAGCAATAGGAGGCCAACAGTTTTTAACAATGGCAAACGATGGTGTTTGTGGAGAATGGAGGCACCCACAAGGATCAATGCCATCAGACTGTTCCACGTAAGCGCAACAACGATGTAGATTATACCATAGGTTTCCAGTACATAAGCGGTCTCAAAATAGAGGTAGAACGAAAGGAGAATGGTACCTATTATAAAGCTGGCCCATGCGGTGATTTTTCCTAAAGTGATGAGTTTTTCCACGTGATATTTTTTTTGAATTTGTACGCCGCGTTAGCGATTGAACGATCTGTTTGAGCTCTCGCTCCCGTTTTTTCGGGAGGGAAGCGAGTCGTGAAAGCGCGACCTCGCTCTTGCCGAAAAGCAAGAGCGGAGGTAACGCCCAAACTCTTAATTAACCCTCTTTTTACCCATTGTTCCAATCTATTTTTCGAGATACGAACATGACGATCGCCAAGATGATGAACAATCCGATACTTCCCACTAAAAGTGCATAGTTTTCCAATTGAATGATGACATAGATAAAAGTGTACAAGGCCGTTAGGGACATGCCGATGAAAAGGGGGAACTTCCAGCCTTTTAAAATGGATTTTGAATAGAGCGTGATCAGTATGATTACGGAACTACCGGCGATTAAATATGCTTTTAAGAAATTGCTGTGTTCTGAAATGGATACTAATAAGGTGTAAAACATGGTCAACGCTACCCCGATCATTAAATACTGAAATGGATGGATATCGAGTTTGCTCATGGTCTGAATGAGGAAGAAAATCAAAAATGTCAAACCAATGACTAAAAATCCATATTTGGCTGAGCGTTCACTCTTTTGGTATTCGTCTACCATGACCATGAATTTTGTTCCGAAGGCAAATTGGTTGAGATTGGGAATGCGGTTGAGGTGTTGTTGCGAGAAGGCTCTATTGATGTGCAATATTTTCCAATCTGCTATAAAACCATCTTTTGTGATGCTTTTGGTTTCATCGTTGGGCAAATAATTGCCAATAAAGCTTGGGTCGGCCCAATTGGAAGTCATCTTCATAGTGGTTGTTTTTCCGATCGGAATCAATTCAATTTGTTTGCTTCCGTTGAATGCCATCGTAATGCTGAACTTGGAATTGTCTTTATTTTGAATGTCGTCAAGTTTTAAAAATCCAGATTCCAATATATCCAGCTCGTCCCTGTTATCAGTAGTATCGTTATAATTGGTTTGGAAGCTATAGTTGTTTTGGTTCAACTTTAGAATCATCTCACTTTTAATGCCTTTAAGATTTGAGGTTTTAATGATGACGGTTGATTTATCCCAAATAATATCTTCCTATTTAATACCTTTATCTGTTAGGTCGGTAGGAATGTAGGTGCCCGTGAAGTTCATTGACGTTGTAAAAACGGCGGATTCAAAGTTACCACGGCTCAATGTTTTAGAGTTGACATCAACAGTTGTATGCAAGCTTTCTGGGAAGATATACGCATAGTTGATGTTCGTTTTAGTTTCTTTGAGGTATGTTTTTGTTTGTTCATTAAAGGTTGAGGTTTCTGAATAGGTGTTATAGGGAATTTTGAGCATTGGTCCATATACCAATACATTGTTTCCCCATTTGTCATTGATTTCATTAACGACATCTTGCTGCCTAAACGACCGTTCTGCAATCAAACTATTGATGTACGACAATGGAATCAGTAAAATAATTATCAAGAAGCCTACCATGAGCATTCGTGCGGTGATAGAGGTTTTTAACCAATTGCTAAATTTGTTTTGTGGTTGAGGTTCCGGCTGTGGCTGTGATTTTTTTTCTGAATGTTCCATAATGCTTGAGATTTAAAGTACTTTGTATTTCAAAGTAGATTGATAAAAAAATGATTCGTTATTATTTTGAAGCCGAGAAACGATGTTCTCATGGCGTTTATAGTGTAAACTTAAGGTACCATAGGATTTAATTTAGCGATTGATTAGTATTCGTAGCTCATGGATGAGTAATCGTTACGTTTTGACCACTTGCAGCATGTTATGATTTTCGAATTAATTTTTCAAGAGCTTCAATATGTTTTTTAAATTCTGCACGTCCCAATTTGGAAGTGGAGTAGCGGGTATTTGGTTTTCTTCCGATGAATTGTTTTTCCACTTCGACGTACTCTGCCGCTTCCAACGCTTTTACATGGCTTGCTAGGTTGCCATCGGTTACATCCAATAATTCTTTGAGCATATTAAAATCGGCATACTCGTTCACCATCAGTATGGACATGATGCCCAACCTGATTCTGTGATCAAATACCTTATTGATGTTGTTAATGATGCTCAAAATGAATTAAGAATTAAGTTGATTTATTAAATACTAAATACTAAATATTAGTTCATATCATATTTAAAATACATCCAAGTGCCATAAATGATATGCATCACACCAAATCCAAGGACCCAGAACCAAAATCCCAAACCTGGGTACAGCGCAGCTGCTAAACCTAGGACAATTTCGATAAAGCCAAGATATCGAATGTCTCCGATACTATATTTAGAAGCATTGACGAGCGCCAAACCGTAAAAGATAAGCATTAAGCCGCCTGTTTGTCCATATTTCTGGTTGCTAAGTATAATTAAAATATATAGTCCACCGACTAGTAAGGGAATCAAAAAGTTGATAACCAAACGTCTTGAGGTGGCGTCCCAAATTTTCTCGCCGTGCTTCTTTGCTTTTTTTGTAGTCAGGATAATGCCCGTGATGACACTGAATAATGCAACCAAAACTAAATCGAGAAGTACCAATCGGAAAATTGTTCCATCTAAAATCAAATATTCCCTGCCAGAATTTGCAACAAGCCAATAGGCGTAGGCGGCTCCGACAAGTGCATAGACGCCAGCCATAATTCCAGACAATCCGCTCAAGGAAATAAAGCGAGATGATTTGTTCATCAAATTCTTGATCTCACTAATGTCTTTTAAATAATCTTTTGATTCCATATAAAAGTACTTTGAATTACAAAGTTAGTTTTAATATTGAATCCTGCAATTAAAAAGTTTGTTAAATTTGGATTAAGACAAGAGACAAGATGAAACCAGCTGAAGAATACATTTTACAGCAACCGGAACTATAGAAATCCATATTATTACACGTGCAACTGCTACTTGAGCACACGTTGCCTGAAGCTGAATTGAAATATAAGTGGCGAATTCCTTGTTATTATGTTGGGACAAGACCAATTTGCTATTTAAACCAAAGCAAAGATTATGTGGATGTTGCGTTTTGGCATTCGCAACATGTTGTTAAGTATTCTGAATATTTAGTTTCCGAAAAAAGGAAAAAGATAAGATCCTTACGCTACAGAAATTTAGCAGACATCAATGACAGAATTTTTATCAGCGTTCTCAAAGAAGTGGAATCTTTCAAAAACACATCATTCTTAAAGTAACTATAGTTCTTTTGAAACCAGATAGTTTTCAAAGTTCATGCCTTTGAAATTTTTTACATTCTTTTTCTGAACATCATAAAATGAGTTTTCAAAGAAGGGTAATGCGGTTTTGCTCACATCAGATTTTATGATTTCAAAACCTTCGGAAATGACTTTAGATTCGATAATGCGCATTAAATGAGTTCCAACGCCTTTATGTTGAAAGTCTTTATGGACGAACAGCCCCTCAAAATAATAACCTTTCATCAAATAGGCAAAACCAACGATGGTATCACGGTTGACGGCCACAATGAAATAGGCATTTTTGATGCGCTCTTCCCACGTTTCAATATCGCTTGCCCCAGAAGACCACACCTTGATTTGCTTGTCCGAATAATCACGTGAATTGATATGAACGATGGTATCTCTAAATATTGAAGTGATATACGGAATGTCCTCTAAAGTTGCTGGTCTGATATCTACGTCCATGAGTGAAATTGAAGTTAAAATTGAATTTGAAATTGATAAGAAATATATTTTTAAAATATAAGATGCTAAATAGTGACTTAATAAGGAATTTTTTGAAATTCTCAATTCTGATTTTGTGCCCTATTGTCATTTAAAAATTTTGCAAACTGCCCACTGCCTACTGAAGACTGCCCACTGAAGACTGCCTACTGCAGATTGCCTACTGCAGACTACAAACTGTCTTCCGAATCGCTACCAAATTTGTCATGAGTTTCTCCAAATAATCGAGATGCAACATATTGGCGCCATCACTTTTGGCATTGGCTGGGTCAAAATGGGTTTCGATGAACAATCCATCCACATGATTGACAACTCCAGCACGAGCAATGGTCTCAATCATATCTGGTCGGCCACCAGTGACGCCCGACATCTGATTCGGTTGTTGCAGGGAATGGGTGACATCAAGAATCGTTGGTGCATATTCGCGCATGGTTGGGATGCCCCTAAAATCAACAATCATATCCTGATAGCCAAACATGGTACCTCTGTCGGTAATGCAAGCGTTTTCATTACCAGCATCTTTCACTTTTTGTACCTCATGTTTCATCGATTCAGGACTCATGAATTGCCCTTTTTTTAAATTCACCACTTTTCCAGTTTCTGCCGCAGCAATCAC
>JBBSOJ010000222.1:0-5541 GCA_038259855.1 Flavobacteriales bacterium | reverse complement strand
GCTCTAAAGCTATTAACTACCACGCCATCAAAATCAAATAGCAACGCGTTCGGTTTCATAATCATATAATGGTTCATTTACTAATTTAGATGTATAAGCATTCAAAAATTTATTGGTTGGATCCATTTGTTTTCGCAACGCCTTAAAATCATTCCATTTCGGGTATAAAGTGTTCAATTGGGCATCTTTAGCGGTAAAGCGTTTACCCCAATGAGGTCTTCCTCCATATTTCAGAAAAATACGCTCAACTGTTTCAAAGGCCTTATAAGAATCGGCTGTGGCTGCATTTCGGGAAACACAACCCATCGTGACCGTATCTTGGCCGAATGCATAACTTAACCAAGATGCATCCTTATATATAAACCGAATATCCATTGGAATATGAACAAACGATCCATTGCTCCATGAATTCAATTCTGCTTTCAATTCTTTGAAAACCTGTGGAAATTTTTCTAGTGAAACTGTCCATTCAGCCAATTCTAGGGTTGATCCTCTTGATTTAGTGACTGTAGCCTCATATAAAGATCCCTTATGCTCTTTTTTGGATGTAAAGAACAAACGATATAAAATCTTATTTGCAATCGCTGTCGTCCAAGAATACAGATGCGAGTATTTATAGAGCATTTTAGAGGCGGCTCTACGGTGTTTTAAATATCCTGGACCATTATTTACTTTTACCTCGGTATCAGGATGGATTTTATCGCCTTTAATCACATAGCCACTTCCGGTGTGAGGTAACCATAAAATTCTTAAGAAATCATGATTTTTTAAACTGGTTTCCATGTCGGCCAACCATTGATCATCTTTTTTTGGTCCTTCTTTGACATGCAATGTATAATTTTCTTCACATTGAAAAGTAACCTCTGAAATAATACCTAACATTCCCATGGAGACGCGAACGGCATCCATTCGATCGGTATTGTTTTCAATAATTTCAACAGAACCATCAGCAACTACCAGTCTACAGGCACACATATATTGTGATAATATATAACCGCTTGTACCGTGCGTTCCCGTGGCCAAAGCGCCACCAACAGTAATCGTGTTGATATCTGGCAAACAAGGAATGCACCATCCCATGCCTTCAATAGTTTCAATTAACGTGCTCAATCTCATACCAGATTGTACTGTAAATCTCATTCGCTCTTTATCAATCGCAACAACTTGATCATAAGATCGCATGTCAATCAATGTATCAACACCAGCGCTGATATCTGCTGACGACTGTTTATTCCCAAAGAATTTAATTTTTTCTGAACCCGCAACAAGCGTTTGAATATCCTGTTCCGTGTTTACGTTGTGAAGATTTTTGTATGAATGTCGGATATTTTCGTTCCAACTTTTCCAAATTTTCGCCTCTTTCATTTCTTACAAAGATCTGACTTAATAATCGGACTTATTAGTTTCATCACATATTTTAATGACTCTTATGGTTCATCAACAACGATTCACTTCACTTCATTTAAAAAATTCATATTTTGAAAACGCTGTTTTTGTTTATCATAATACTTAAATTTAATTAGTGAAAACGTATCTTTAGTGACTGAACATTATTTATAAATTTAAGTGGAGCAAATTAAAAAATACCTTGAGCAAATCGCGACGATCTCTGATACTGATTGGGATTTTTTCACTTCTAAATTGCAGCGTCGTGTCATCCCGAGAAAAACAGTATTCTTAAATGTCAATGATGTTGAAAATCATATATCCTTTATAGAAACCGGAGTTGTTCGACTTTACATGCCAAAGCCTGATCCAGATAAAGAAATCACCTTTGGGTTTAGCTTTAAGAATCAATTTATAAGTGCCTATGACTCATTTTTAACAAGAGAAGCTTCCGCTTATGAACTTCAAACGTTAACTGATAGTACGCTATTGAGTATTACCTATAGTGATTTGCAGGATGTATATAGAACAACCCAGATCGGAAACCTAATTGGCAGATTAACAGCAGAAAGACTGTTCTTAATTAAATCAAAGCGTGAACAAAATTTATTGAATTTAAATGCTGAAGAGCGTTACATTAAATTATTCAAAGAACGTCCTGAATTACTAAAAGTCATTCCTCTCAAGTACATCAGCTCATATATTGGTGTTACCGCCCAAGCTTTGAGCCGCATACGCAAACGGATTACTATTTAGATTGGCTCTTTAAGAAATTGATTAAGATTTCTAAAATTATATGCCGATCTCTTTATTCTCACGTTGTTCATAGATACATGCCAAACGTATTTTACGAAAGCTTGAAAATAAGCCTTTATTGAGCTGTACTCCTAATAATGTGCATGTTTGGTAGATGTATAATGCAATTATTACCTATTTCTTAATCCAAGTTCATTGTTTGGTACAATTCCTGCAAGTACCTTTGCAAAAAAAGCTATGGTAATTGTCATTTTTGTTCTAGTTCTTTGGTACGGAGGACTGTTTTTTCAATCGTTTTTCCTACATCGTTATGCTGCACATCAGGTTTTCACAATGTCTAAAACGATGGAGCGTATCACATTTGTTCTTACTTGGATTTTTCAGGGCGCAAGTTATTTAAGTGCTTATGGTTATGGAATTATGCACCGCATGCACCATGCCTACACCGACACGGAAAAAGATCCCCATTCTCCATCGCACGATGATAATTTGTTCGCTATGATGTGGAAGACTAAAACCATCTACCAAGACATTAATAAACAACGAATTGTGGTGGATCAAAAATTCACTAAAAACGTTCCTCAATGGTCTAGTTTTGATGCATTTGCTAGCTCAAGGATTTCCAGACTGCTTTGGATTACAGGGTATGTATTATTTTTCGCATTTTTCGTAACAGCTTGGTGGCAATGGCTTTTATTACCAATCACATTTTTAATGGCACCAATACATGGCGTTATTATCAATTGGTTCGGTCATATTTATGGCTACGTTAATTACCAAATGAAAAACACAAGTAAAAATCTTTTTAGATTTGATTTTTTGATGATGGGTGAAGGCTACCATAATAACCACCATCGTCATGCGAGTCGCGCCAATTTTGGTGTAAAATGGTACGAGATTGATGTCACGTATGTCATTATAAAAATCCTTGATGCTTTTGGGTTTATTAAACTGAAGCCGATTAGAGTTAAAAACTAATACTTGCATTGTTTTTTGTAAATTATATATGGACATGGATTGTAAACATGTTACAAAAGCGATAGATATTGACGCTCTGATTGAAAAACACGCATATCGTCAATTTCTTCTTAATTGTAAATAGCGTTTTATATCAGTGTTATAAGTTATCTTTAAAAAGTTCAATTTCCACTTTCATGATACTAAAAGCCCCTTTCTTTGGGGCTTTTTTTTGGTTATTAATATAAATTAATGTTTAATTATATATAAAAATAGTTGAACATCTCTATATTTTATTTATTTTAGGGAGAGATAATATTAATTAAAACCAACCAACATGCAAGATTTAGGTAATTCAAATTTCGAAAACTATATAGGCGCTACAGAAGGTTTTTCTGAAATTGCCTATCAATTTACATCACACATTCTAACATTAGGATATGCGGTGATGCTAGCAGGACTGCTTTATTTTATATTGACCATCAAAAATGTTGATAAAAAATTTCAGATGTCAAATATCTTGTCGGCTGTTGTGATGGTATCTGCCTTTCTGTTACTGTATGCACAGGCTGAAAACTGGACCACCAGCTTTACATTCGATGCAGAAAGAGGAAGGTATTTTTTGAACCCGGAAGGTGATCTATTCAATAACGGATATCGCTATTTGAATTGGTTGATCGATGTACCAATGCTATTGTTTCAAATTCTATTTGTAGTGAGCTTAACGACCTCCAAATTCACATCGGTTAGAAATCAATTTTGGTTCTCGGGCGCTTTAATGATTATCACAGGTTATATAGGTCAATTTTATGAAGTGACCAATCTCACTTTGTTTTTTGTCTGGGGAGCTATCTCTTCAGCTTTTTTCTTTCATATTTTATGGGTAATGAGAAAAGTTATTACTGAAGGTAAGGTAGGTATCCCAGAAAGAGGACAAAAAATATTAAGTAACATCTGGATACTCTTTTTAGTATCCTGGTTCTTATACCCTGGCGCATATCTTATGCCGTATTTAGCAGGATTGGATGGATTCTTTTATAGCGAAGAAGGTGTAATGGCGAGACAATTAACATACACTGTTGCAGATATATGCTCTAAAGTCATCTACGGTGTCTTACTTGGTAATCTGGCTTTAGTGCTGAGTGGCAACAAAGAGATGATTAAAACACGTTCAGAATCATAAACACAAGGAGTTTTATAACTCTATTGAATACAACTCAATATATAAATAGTGAAAATAAAATTGACCTCAATCCTTTTCGGAATTGAGGTCAGTTTTTAAGCGGCCTTTTATGAAGCAATGGATCTATTAAATGGTTATTCTAAAACCGTAATCCGAACCTTTTTCTTCTTTAAACGGGTATTATTTAAGGTATTGATCAAGTGTTTTACTTTTGTAATTGGTACCGCAACAAATGCACAATCTTGTTTGAGTTCAATAGTACCTATTTCATCTTGATTGAGCTTGCCTTGTTTAATGAATAATCCTGCAATATCGCCTTTGGAGATTTTGTCTTTCCTCCCACCCGATATAAATAATGTTTCCCAATATTGAGGTACTACCACCGCTTTTTTAGAAATATTAATGGCTTTCTTTGCTTTAATAAATTCTGGTAATTGCTCATCGGTTGATTTTAGAACATAGGCCGTTCCGTCAGCATTGACACGAGCTGTACGACCATTTCTATGTATGAACTCTTCTTCGTGTTTTGGTAATTCGAAATGTATGATGAAATTAAGTTCTGGAATGTCGATACCTCTTGATGCCAAATCGGTAGCTACCAAAACTTGGCTAGAACCATTCCTAAAGGTAATCAAAGCACGTTCACGTTCTTTTTGTTCCATACCACCAGAGAAACAGGAATGACTGATCTTATTTCGGGTCAAAAATTGGCTGACCATCCCAATACTATCCTTTAAATTACAAAATACGATTCCTTGTTCGTTACCAATAAATTGCAATAAGCTTAATAACGCTGGTAATTTTGTTTTGGTTTCAGATATCACCGTTTTGATGGCCAATGTCGAATTGCGTTTCACATTCAAATAATCAACAAATGTCGGTTTATCCAACCTTACAAACCCTGGGATTTTTACACCTAGGGTCGCTGACGTAAGAATGCGTTTATTGATACTTGGTAAAAGTCCTATAATGGCTTTCATTTCTTCTTCAAAACCATCTTCCAACGATTTATCAAACTCATCTAAAATAAGGGTTTTGATGGTTGTTTTAGTAAAGCGGTTGGCATCAAAATGATCTAAAATACGACCGGGTGTGCCTATCAAAATGGCTGGGGAATGTTTGATTTCAATTTTATCTTTGGACATGGCGCGGCCACCATAAACGGCATTTATCTTAAAACCAGATCCCATGTCTCTAGCAACTTGCTCAATCTGTATGGCCAATTCCCTAGATGGCACAATAATTAAGGCCTGTACGTC
>JBBSOJ010000221.1:0-5543 GCA_038259855.1 Flavobacteriales bacterium | reverse complement strand
TGTATAATTCGCAATCAGGGCTGGACTGTAATTATCAGCGGCATTTTGAATGACTTCAGGAAATAACATAATTTGTTTTACGAGCGCCTTTTCTTTCTCATGCAGCACGAATTCCTTTGAATTTGTTTCTTCAGCATCAACAAGATTGGCCTTGCGAAGTATAGATTGAATACGCGCATAAGTATATTGAATAAATGGACCTGTATTTCCTTGAAAATCGATGGATTCCTTTGGATCAAATAAAATTCGCTTTCTAGGATCTACTTTTAAAATATAATATTTTAAGGCTCCAAGTCCGATGGATTTATACAGCTCTTGTTTTTCATTCTGTGAATACCCTTCAAGTTTCCCTAGTTCTTCTGAAATCTCACCGGCTGTCACAGCCATTTCAACAATAAGATCATCCGCATCAACTACAGTGCCTTCTCGACTTTTCATTTTCCCGGAAGGCAAATCAACCATCCCATAACTTAAATGATACAAATTTTTGGCCCAATCGAAACCAAGTTTTTGGATAATTAGAAACAATACTTTAAAATGATATTCCTGCTCATTGCCAACAGTATATACCATGCCTCCAACATCTGGAAAATCTTTGGCACGCTGAATTGCTGTACCTATGTCTTGAGTCATGTAAACCGCAGTTCCATCACTACGCAACACAATCTTCTCGTCTAAACCATCTGGAGTGAGATCGCACCAAACAGAACCATCTTCCTTTTTATAAAAAACACCAGTTTTTAACCCTTCCGCAATAAACTCCTTACCCAATAAATACGTTTGGCTTTCATAGTAAAGTTTATCAAAATCAACTCCCAAATTATCGTAAGTTTCTGCAAAACCTTTATAAACCCAACCGTTCATTTTTTCCCAAAGTGCTACCGTTTCCTCATCGCCTGCTTCCCATTTTAAAAGCATTTGTTGAGCATCCAACATCATAGGCGCTTGTCTTTTTGCGTCCTCTTCAGAATGGCCTTTTGAAATGAGATCTTGTATTTCTTTTTTATATTCTTGATCAAATTTTACATAATAATTACCGACCAACTTATCACCTTTAAGACCAGTCGATTCTGGCGTTTGGCCTTCGCCAAACTTCTCCCAAGCCAGCATGCTCTTGCTAATATGAATACCTCGATCGTTGATGATTTGGGTTTTATAAACTTTTTTCCCAGCGGCTTTCAAAATCTCCGCCACACTATAACCCAATAAATTATTTCGAATATGACCTAAATGCAAGGGCTTGTTGGTGTTCGGAGAGGAATATTCCACTAAAACGGCCTTGTTTTCTATACTTGGTGCTACAAAACCAAACGTGTCCTCATTTTTGATGGTATCAAAACTTTCAATATAATATGAGTCACTGATTTCAATATTCAAAAAACCCTTTACAACATTCGTCGCTTTTACATTTGAGACATTAGTAACCAAATAATCACCAATCTGCTCCCCGATACTGGCCGGATTTCCTTTTAATAATTTTAAAAGTGGAAAAACCACCAAGGTAACATCACCTGCAAATTCTTTGCGTGTTGCTTGAAATTCAAAGGAAGTTACCTCAACGTTGAATAAGGATACAATGGCTGATTTTATATGGGCTGATAAGGATTCTTGCAGAGTCATTTGCTTGATAGTTTTAAGCTTGCAAAGATAGTTTTTTTATCATAGTTCAAAGAATTGATTTCACATTCAGTCAGTCGTACATTTTGTAAACATCAGGATACATAGTCATTCTAAAAGTCTCTATTTATGATAGTAATGAGACCATAAATATCGAATTTTCTAGCACACAGCCATATTCTACAGACATATTTTTCAAAGCAATGGATCATTACTCCCGATCATAATTAGGAGCTTAAAATGATACCTCAAAGGATTCGCAAGTAAAGCAGGTACACACTGTAAAATTATGGGCTTTTCGTTACATTGATTAATATTCACCGAGAAGATAGTATCAGCGACATTTAAATTGCTGAATTGGAACCATCCATATAGAACCAATCCGTTCAACGATAAACGTGTTTTTTTTCCATGATATAGACCGTTCGTCGATAACTCTATTTTCGTTTATTTTTTGTCACTCATTTCAACTAATAAATAAGCATTAAGACCTGAAAATTAGATTTATCAATGAGTTTTGTACACTTTTGAAATGCTATTAATAAAAGTCCCAAATATTGATGATACTAGAGGAATACTCTTTAACAGTATTGTTATTGTATTTTGTGTACTTAATTTTCCTCTCCCTCAAGGCAAGTTTACATCACATAGACATTGCAATTTTTAATGTTAGTCTTACGAGATGAAACAGTTAATAACATTGGCTGCTTTATTCTCTCTACTTGTTGGTTTTTCACAAACCAATGAGATGGACAGTCTCATCCTAAATTTAGCCTATCAAAAACAAGACACTACAAAAGTTGATACATCCATAAATCTTATACAGGCACTTTATAATGCTCAAGACTCCAAAAGAGCGTTATTGTTCATTCAAGAAACAGAACAATTATCCAAGTCACTCAATTACAATAGAGGCTTGGCAGAAGTCAATTATTACAAAGCCTTGATCTATGCCGACAAAAATGATTATCATAATGCGATTGATAATTTTTCCAAATCCAGAACGTATTTTCGTGAAGTGAATGATGTCCTTGGACTAGCCAAAATAAATAATAGAATCGGGCTTTTGGAAATTAGTCGCGGGAATTATAAGGCAGGATTGGAATATTCACTATCAGCCATCAAAATTTTTGAAGATAAGAATCTCCGTAAAGAATTGGGTCTTGCCTACAACAATCTAGCAGAAGCATATTACAGAACGCAACAAACAGATAAAGCTTTGGAATTCAACATCAAAGCTCTTGATGTTCGTGAACAATTGAAGGACAGTTCTGGGATGAAACTTTCCAATAAAAATATTGCATTACTATATGCTTTAAGAAAAGAGCATCGAAAAGCAATTGAATACTACACCAAAGTATTGACGCTTTTAGATCCTAAAAAAGATACCGCCTTAAGAGGAGAAATTTTGCCTCGTATTGGAGATCAATATCTCAATTTTAAGGAATATGAGAAAGCATCGGACTATTTAAATGAAGGCTTAAGCTATAACAGATCGATTGATAACAAAGACGGCACCTTGCGATCTTTGAACTCTATTGGCAATCTCAATTTACAACTAAACAAAACAAAACTGGCAGAATCTCAAATCCTTGAAGCGCGAAAATTAGCAGAAACGTCATCTGATAAAAACGAAGTTTTAAGAAATCTCAAATTACTTGTGACTTTGGATTCGACCCAAAATAAGTATCAAAGTGCCTTTCAATGGCAACGACAATATTATTCTCTAAAAAATGAATTAGAGCGTCAAAAAATTAGAATTCAGTCGTCAACTACAGATTCTATTTTTGATAATTTCAGCACTTTAGGCACCGAAAATTCAGAAGACTCAAAATTAACTTTAGAAAATAGTGCCAACGACGATGAAGTAAAAAAACTCAAAACAATTTCTTATATATTGATTGCAGCGTTTGTTACGGTATTGACCATTCTGTTGCTTATTTATCTCAAGCGAAAAAATACCATTAAATTTAATGAGGAACTGCGCGAAAAAAACAAGCAGATTCAACTTCAAAATGATGCCATCCTCGAACAATCAGCCCATCTTGAAGAAGTCAACAAAGCTAAAGACCGCTTGTTTTCAATTGTGTCGCATGATCTAAAAGATTCCATTTCTTCAATTAAAGGGTTTTTGGATTTGCTGAAAGAAGATAGCATATCCAAAGAAGAATTCAACGAATTGATTCCTGAATTAAGTGAAAACGCCAATAATGCGTCGCTTCTGCTTTATAATTTATTGAATTGGTCCAAATCACAAATGCAAAATTTAGAGCCAAACCCTGAATTATTTAATATACAGGAAGTATTTCATAATAAAATACGATTGGTCGACGCTAAATTGGAACAAAAGCGCATCGTATTGATTGATGAAACACAACGGGATTTTATATTTGCTGATAAAAGCATGATCGAGATTGTCATTCAAAATTTGATAACTAACGCCGTTAAGTTCAGTAAAGTTGGCGACATCATTACAATCTCGAATAAAAATCAGAACGAACGTTCCGTAATCTGTGTTGAGGATACTGGCGTCGGAATGTCAAAAGAGAGTCTCAACAAAATCTTTAAAGGCAACAATTTCACAACCGTAGGAACTAAAAACGAAAAAGGCACCGGTCTTGGCTTAACGATTTGCAAAGAATTGGTGGAGCTTAATGGCGGCAAAATTTGGGTTGAAAGCACTGAACATGTCGGAAGCAAGTTCTATGTCGAATTACCTAAAGCACAGCCAATTGCTTAATTTAAGATGAGCTTCAGTCACACTAATTGTTTAATGAGAAGCTTGGTTTTTATCAATTGACAAATACTGAATGCCTAGCCGTGACCAATAGATAAAGCCAGCTAAATCGCCTAATTTCTGCATCACAGAGTAGACAATCCAATTAAAAATAAATCCTTAAGATTTTGGCAAGAACACTTCAGCCATCATGCAACGGGCGCTGCCACCTCCACAAGTTTCAATAGTTTCTAAAGAACTTGACACAATCTTATTATGCTTTTCAATTTGGGCAATTTGAGATGCTGTTAAACTATTGTGAGCTGATTGGCTCATCACTAGAAAACGTTCATCGTTGGACCCTTTCACTTGGAGCATATTTCCTGCAAATTGATTCATTTGAGCTTCAGTGATAAAAATTATTTCCTTTTGATCACTTTTAAGATGTTTAAGAACATTTTTTCGTTCTTTCTTATCATCAATAGTGTCAGCACAAATTACGGCGAAATTTTCCCCAAGACACATCATTACATTAGTATGATAAATGGGCAATCGCTCACCGTTAACCGTTTGGTTGGCGGTAAAGACAACTGGGAAATAATCAAAATCTTCACAAAACTCAATGAATAATTCTTCATCAGCCCTTGGTGACAAGGCACAATACGCTTTATCATTTTTTCGGTCCATTAAAATACTTCCAGTGCCTTCCAGATAAAACCCTTCATTTTCCGCACTTGTATAGTCTACAATGTTTTCAATTTTATATCCTTCGGCCTCCAAGCGCATGAAAATTTCATCTCTACGTTCTTTACGTCTGTTTTCTGCAAACATCGGATAGATGGCCACATCACCATTGGCATGAAAGCTCACCCAATTATTTGGGAAAATAGAATCTGGCGTATCCATTAAAACATCATCTTCCACTACAATGACTGTGACACCAACAGCTCTCAACTTATCGACAAAAGCATCAAATTCAGCTTGTGCCTTTGCATTGATATCAGAATTCTTGATATCGATATCTTCCTGAAAATAATTATTAATCGCAGTCTGTTCGTTCATCCTGAAATTAATAGGACGGATCATTAAAATGGTATTGGTAGTCTGATGCATATAGTTATGAATTTGCAGATGCAAAATTAGTTTAATTTCAGTAAGTTTGAGAGTAAATACCCATAAATGAAAAAACTTCTAGTAGTGTTTTTAATTT
>JBBSOJ010000220.1:0-5605 GCA_038259855.1 Flavobacteriales bacterium | reverse complement strand
GCCAATTTCACATGTAGATAAACCTCCAAATGTTAAACATTGTTAAATCGAGACCAATTCGGTGACCTCAAAAAACAGCTCCTTTTGAAAGCCTTATAAACACTGAAAAGTTAAAATTATGGTCGTTGTCTCCGACTCCACTTCTTGGGTACCAAAACCCACCAAAAACCCTGTAATCGTATGATTTACAGGGTTTTTTATGGCTTTATCTCAATGCATCAAAAACATCACTGTTTCACAATCCTAAACGTTTGGGCTTCTGAAGTTGTGAGCAACTTTAAAATATACATACCAGAATTGAGGTTTGACAGATCAAGTTGCACATTGGGGCCTAAATTATTTTTTGAGTCAACCTCTTGCCCTAGCGCATTGTAAATTTTTAAGGCCACTAAATTGGACTTATATGAGATATTTACGCTGTTTTTAGCTGGATTGGGATATATCGATAAGGCATTGAGATCAAATTCATCAATAGTTAACGAACCAATGACAATTGTAAAATCCAAAGCTTGCCCGAATCCTGGAAAAACGCCTTGGTCAAAGGGATTGAATGCGATAGCACAAGGATCTATTTCAGCTACAGAATCTTCATCTGTGTAGGTCTTTGTTATCCTTATCCGTCTCGTTCCCATAGGCGCATCTGCAGGAACAGTGATTTCGGAACTTACAGAAATACCATCATTCCCATTGGAATTTGTCAGTGTACCAATTTCGTAAACTTCACCAGCGTCATCTAAAATATTGTTTTGGTTCCAATCGATAAAAGCGACAATGTTATTGTCAAAATCACCTTCGGTATTTCCAGAAATAGTAAGTGTATAGGAGTTTGCTGATAATTCTGCCGTAAAGTCTGTTTTATCAACTAATATTGAACTTTCGTCGGCATTTGTTATTGTTAATGCTGCAAATTCTACCGAGGTGATTGCTTCAACCGACGTCCCTGTCGCATCTATGTCGCAATACGGGCTCGGAAAATCTTGGGCGTGTACACAAAAGGACATAAGAGCAATGGCAAATGTAATTTTTTTCATAGTTTTTTAAATTTGTTCAACAGCAAGGTATAAAAAGTAAAATTAATAGTCCGCCCTTTAATGAAATTCTGCATTTCAACAAAATAATTAAAACGGTAAAAGCTCTATCTCCAAATCGACTTACCAACTCAACTCACTAACAGACGTTACATGACTTTTCTGGCATTATAGCGCACATATGCACAACATCTATTTCAGAATTTTTTATTTTCCAGATCGTTGAATATAATAGATATGAAGGATTGGATTCTAGCGCTCTATATAATAGTTTCTTGGTTTGATAAGTAGATTTACTCAGTAATTGTCCAACTTCATTTAACATTTATTTATGCAAAAAATTGATTATCAATGTATTGAATTTGAGAAAGCTGTGTTTTGCGATAAACATTAGAGCAATTGAGTCATTTTGATCCTATGCCTTATAGTAGTTTTGCTCTATAACAATTAATTTATATACTCATGAAAACTTTAAAAACAATGGCAACGATTTGCCTAATGCTAGTGGCATTTTCTTCAAATGCACAAAATGATAAGCATAAAGAATTGATGGCAGATGCCGATAAGGCTAAAATGACCTTATTGAATAAAGATGCTGGTTTACAGCAGTACTTTGATAACGCAAGCGGATATGTGATTTTTCCTAATGTGGGAAAAGGTGGCCTGATCATCGGTGGAGCCAGTGGTAATGGTATTGTCTATACTGATGGAAATGCTGTTGGAACCGCAAATCTTAAAAAATTGAACGTAGGGTTTCAAGCCGGAGGACAAGCTGTCATCGAAGTCATTTTCTTTGAAACAGAGGCTGCACTACAAAACTTTATGGAAGGAAACTTTCAATTTGCTGCCGAAGCATCTGCTGTAATAGCAGAGGAAGGGAAATCTAAAAATGTAAACTATAACGATGGTGTTATGGTATTTGCCTTACCAAAAGCAGGTCTTATGGCTGATGCTTCTGTTGGAGGACAAAAATTTGGCTATAAACCATTTGCCGAATAATAATTCACATTTAATAAAACTAAAAAAGGTCAGCTATTGCTGACCTTTTTTTAATTCGTTTCTATTTCGAAATCATCGAATTTCCATTGGGTAATACCACCTTCCAGCTCATAAATTTTTATAAAACCAGCTTTCCGTAGCTTCTGGCTACATTTGGCGCTTCGACCACCGGCCTTGCAATATAATATCACAGGTTTGGTTTTATCGAGCTTACTGATATCTTCATCAAATGTTGGTGAATTAAAATCAATGTTCTGCGCTCCAGGAATGTTTCCACTTTTATATTCCTCCGGGGTTCTTACATCAACTAATTGAACATCTTTCTGATCAAGTAGTTTCTGCATTTCTTCGGCTGTGACCAAGGTGATCTCTCCTTTGTCTTGGTCTTTATCACAAGAACTGAAGCAAAGCAGCAATGCAATACTCAAAATAGTGAATACATGTTTCATCTGTAAATTATATTTAATATTATTCGGTATCTCCATTCCATTGGCTGAAACCACCCAATAAGTTATAGGCATTTTCAAATCCCAATTGATTCATGATCGCACAAGCTTGACCACTTCGTGCGCCAGATCTACAATATACGTAGTAATTTTTTGATTTATCCAAAAGCTCCAACTCATCTATAAAACCTTGGCCTTTATGAATATCAATATGAAGTGTCTTTGGGATCTTACCCTCTTCAATTTCATCTTGGGTCCGAACATCCAAAATCACAGCGTTGTCATCCTGCTCTAATTGTGTTGCCCAATCTTGTTGTGTTAAATCTGCCATTGCTTCCAAATTATTAGTGCAAATTTAACATTTACTTATAACAATGACTAAAAAAATCCGAAGCGATATGCTCCGGATTTCATTTTAACACCATAAGTCTGCGCAAGATCTATAATTTTAGTATTATACTTTGATGGTACAGCCAATAGCTCTTGTTTCTTTCTCTTTGATCTCGTTACCAGATAGCAAAGCATCGACGGCATTTTCTACATATTTGGTGTTTACAGCAGCAACGTCTTGGTAATTATCATCAATTGCACCAATGTATTTTACTTCATTACCTTTAGATGTTTTTTGAAGTACATATACATGAGGTGTTTTTGTAGCGCCATATTGAGGATAGATCTTTTGACCCTCATCCATCAAATAAGGAAATGTGAACCCTTTTTCTTTGGCTCTAACTTTCATCGCTTCCATAGAATCGCCAGGTTGTACCGCAGGATTATTAGGCATAATAGCAATTACAGGATAGCCTTTGGAAGCATATTTTTTATGCAATGCCTCTATGCGATCTTCGTATGCAATAGCATACGGACAGGTATTGCATGTAAAGATGACGATATAACCTTTAGCGTTCTTGTAGTCCGATAAAGACACTTTTTTTCCACTGATTCCCATAAGACTAAAATCAGAAGCGGCATCACCTATTTTATAACCAGGATTGGATGTAAAAACTGAACTTACCAAAATGGCAACAGCAGCCATAAATGTTTTTAATGTGTACATGTTTTATTTATTTTAAAAATTGTTTGACTTCGGTTTCTAATTCGCCATAGGTAAATGATTGCTCATAAAATTGACGCTTATCTTTGTTGAAAATTAAAGTGGCCGGAATGGCACCAGACCAATCTTCACTTATTTTTGGAATCCACGTATTACTGTCTGTATCATTCAGCGCTATAACTTTAGATTTTAAATTTTGATCTTTAATGAAAGGTTTTAAATTAGAATCATACTTATTCGGAAAATCCAGACTGACAAAAATCACTTCCACTTTTTTATCGGCGTAGTTTGAATTTAATTTTTCAAAATAGGGCATTTCCTTTATACATGGTGCACACCAGGTGGCCCAAAAGTTCACAACATAAGTTTTATCTGAATTTGTTGTTAAGAATGGCTCTAATCCTTCAAAGTCGTAAACTTCAAGATCGAAGGGAGTTGATGCGGTGGCTTTCTCATCCCCTTTTTTTAGGGTTTCATTTTGCTCATTAGCTGATAATCTGTCTGTTGACTTCGACTCGTTCTTGCAAGACAGAAATAATAAAAGTAGAATAAAACCAATTTTTCCCATTGCATAAAAATAAAAATCGGTTTGATCTAAATTTTAAATTTAACAAAATATTATAGCATCAAGCCTTGTATCTTTTTAATATTGGCTTACATTTGTATATACAATTGTTGTACATGAAAGAATTGGAAGACATCTTGAAGACAAAAGCTAATTGGTCCTTACAAAAAAGGGCCGTTCTCAACATTTCGTATTCTAGTGTCTGGATGAAAGATATCGTGAGCTCGGCTTTAAAACCATTTGATATTTCGATTGAACAATTTAATGTGTTACGAATTTTGAGAGGTCAACAAGGAAAGCCTATCAATCTTCAAGACATTCAAGAACGCATGGTCAGTAAAATGAGTAATACCACGCGTTTGGTCGACAAATTGATTCTTAAGGATTTTGTTGAGCGCTTTGTTTGCGAAAACAATAGACGCAAGGTTGAAATTTTCATTACAGACAATGGTCTAAAAATATTAACCGACATCGATCCGATCATCGATAAAACAGAAAATCAACTGACATCGCGTCTTACAGATGCAGAACTTGAAACTCTCAATTCTCTTTTAACAAAAATCAGACAGTAATTTATAGTCAAATAATAAAATATATTATGAGCAATTACATCGAAAATTTAAACTGGCGTTACGCAACTAAAAAATTTGATACCTCAAAAAAGTTGTCAACCGAGCATTTAGAACTGCTGAAAGAAGCAATTCAGCTATCAGCATCGTCCTACGGATTACAACCTTACAAATTTTTCATCATTGAAGATCCTGCAACGCGTAAAAAATTGCGAGAAGCCGCTTGGGACCAACCTCAAGTCACAGATGCCTCTCAATTGATCGTGTTTGCAAACATGACGGATTTTGATGAATCGCTTGTCGATGATTATATCCAAAATGTAGTGGAAACAAGAGGTACGGACAAGTCAGATTTAAAGGACTATGCCGAATCAATGAAATCTGCTTTAATGGATCGTTCTACAGAAGACAAAGGAGTTTGGGCTGCAAAACAAGCCTATATTGCTTTAGGTAATTTATTATCAGCGGCTGCTGATTTTAAAATCGATGCTTGCCCTATGGAAGGCTTTGACGCCGAAAAATTCAATGACATTTTAAATCTAAAGTCACAGAATCTGAACGCTGCCGTCATAGCAACCGTAGGTTACAGATCTGAAAATGACGAAACACAGGACTATAAAAAAGTAAGAAAAACTAAAAACGAATTATTCAAAACCATTTAATTTAACGATAACTTAAAAAACAAACAATTATGAAAATTGCATTAATTTTAGCAGTAGCATTGGCATCTGCAACCGTATCAACAGAAAAGCAAGTAGATGTTGTAAACAGTAAAATCACATGGACTGGCCACAAAGTAACGGGACAGCACGACGGTACTATTCAATTAGAAAAAGGAACATTAATGTTCGATGATCAACAGCAATTGACTGGTGGATCTTTCACGATGGACATGACAACTTTAATTGTTACCGATTTAGAAGGAGACTCTAAAGGACAATTGG
>JBBSOJ010000219.1:0-5634 GCA_038259855.1 Flavobacteriales bacterium | reverse complement strand
TTTTTTGGATAAAATCAATCAACTTTCGGTCTGCATTGAAATTTACGGATTGTGTGATAACTTTCATTCTTTTAAATTTTGGTTAGACAAATCACTGTTAATTGCTTCTTGGATGTGCTTTAGCATAGACTTTTTTGAGCTCCGCAATACTGTTATGAGTATATACTTGCGTTGCAGCCAAGCTTGTATGTCCCAGAAGTTCTTTTACAGCATTTAGGTTTGCTCCCTGATTAAGCAAATGGGTCGCAAATGAGTGCCTCAAAATATGCGGACTCTTCTTCACTTTACCAGAAGCTATACTAAAGTAATCATTAATAACTCTGTACACAAGATTTTCGTAAACTTTAAACCCTTTGCTGGTCAAAAAAAGATAGTGCGGATCTGAAATTTCATTCAGTTCATAACGTTTCATCAGATACGCCTTGGCGGTCTCCACGACCGAATCGATTAATGGGATGACGCGTTCTTTATTTCGTTTTCCCAAAACCTTTAATGTTTTGCCGGTCAGATCGATATGTGCTAATTTAAGTTGGACCAACTCAATCCGTCTAATGCCTGTCGCATAAAATAATTCTACCATTAATTTATTTCGCAAGCCTTCAAAGTCGCTGTCATTGGCCATATCTGAAATGACGGACTTCATTTCATTTTCACTAAATGGAATCTGGATTTTTTTAGTTGTCTTGAGCGCTTTATGTTTCGCTAACGGATTCACACTTATGGTCTCTGTTTTTAGCAAAAATTTAAAATACGAATTGAGAGAAGATGTTTTTCTGTTGATGGAACGGTTGGAAATTCCTGCATCAACGAGTTTGACCACCCAATTCCTCACCTGTGCATAGTTCACCTCATCGATTGCTTCTGAATCATATTCAGTCTTGACGAAAGATGCAAACGCTATCAGATCTGCTTGGTAAGCTTTGATAGTCAATGGCGAGTAGTTTTTTTCGTGGCTTAAATACGCTGTGAATTGTTCGATCATGGCATGAATTAGATTTTCTTTTCCCTGTAGAGGTCGACCTGTAAATTTATTAAATATAACACAAAAAAAATTCCCGCTAGTGCGGGAATTTCAATTTATAAATTTCGAACAGATTACGCATTTTCAGCATCTCTCAACCGCTGAACGTATTGTGCTTTCTGAATCTGCGCTCTGCTCACTATTGAAGGTTTAGTAAACTGCTTACGCGTGTTCAATTGACGCTTTGTTCCTGTTTTATCAAACTTACGTTTGTACTGTTTCAAAGCTCTATCTATATTATCGCCTTCTCTAACTGGTATTATTAACATAGTATCTTAACCTCCTCTCTTTTAGAATTTTCAAGGCGCAAATATAAATACTATTTTGGATTTACAAATAATGTATTATCATTTATTTTAAATTTTTTGCAAAAGCGATTAAGGCATTGTTGGAGCTCCTCGCAGAGAGCGACTGCCGAAAGCGCGTTGCGACTTTTTGGTCGCATTTGCCCTAATTTGACTAATCTTTATACAAAGACGATCTTTTTGTTAAATCCTGAATCAACTGCTCATCCTCTTCACTTTCTAGTAAGGTATTATAGTTTTTCCAGAAGTTTTTGTTATAGGGCTTTACAGAAAAAATATCCGGATCCCACGACTGGGTAAGCGCTTGCTGAATGAGCTCTGGATCTAATATCACCTGTGTAAACAGTATTTCTTGCACCGTATAGTAAAAACGTTCATCGCTATTATAAGAAGTAACCTCATCGAGTGTTTTCTTGGGCTCGGTTGGTTTGGATCCTACATTCACCAATTTAGGGGTCTCGTAATAGATGTAATTAGGGTACATCTTGCCTTCGAACTCCATATAATTCAAGACCAATTTATGATTGACTTGAGTGTCGAACAACACCTTGCTCCTGCTTTTCTGTTCAGGCGATGCCGCTATCAATTGGTATTCTATTTTCTTAATGGCGTAGGTATCCCAATAAATATACATCCAGCCTTCTGCCTTATAACCGTCGTTGAAAATCCCACGGGTCTTCAGATTCACGAAGTCTCTGCTTTCCTTTATTTTGATCTTATAGATCTTACGATCGTTATCGACCAATACGGTGTCTAATTCAAACTGATGGTTTTCTAGAATGTTCTCTCCAAAAAGCGCTTTGGAATCCATAGAATTCCTGACCAGATTAAGCTTGCCTTGGAATAAATTCTCCAAACCGTTGACGCGTGTGTCATTCCATTTAATCGCCTTGACGAGAGATGACGTACGGATGGTATCGCGCCTTAAGTTTCTTGCTTTGATATTCCTAATGTTGGCTTTTTGCTGAAGATAGGCCGTATAAGTCAAAAGACTGTCCACGTCTCGAAGATCATAACTTTTACGGACTTGATCTACATTGATTTTTAAATTATCAGCAGAGCTCGACCCATAACTGGAATCGTACAAGGTAATGGCGCTTTCAATGAGCCATTTGAATTCTCTTTTGTTGCGCTCCTTATGCCTTAAAAACCCTTTTTCGAGGTAAGGTTGCTCTGGTAAATTTCGCGGCAAGCGCTCTAAAGCCCTTAAGACAATGTCATTTCCTGTTTTTGGTCGTGTTTCTGCTACTAGCACAATTTCATCCAACGAGGCTACATCTTCTTCTAAAAAAATATCCATGGAATTGTCAAATTCCGTCACCAAAGCTTTAAAGCTCTTGTAACCAATGGACGAAATGACCAAGGTATCGTTGGCATACTCATTGGGCACCATCAGCACAAACTTTCCATCGGAATTGCTGACAGTTCCCGTGGTACTATTTTTAATATAGATACTCGCGCTCTCAATTGGTAACATGGTCGAAAAATCTACGACCTTGTTTTTTAATTCCACTTGGGAGAACACTGAAAATGATAGGCTGAAAATAATAAGGGCACTAACGTAGGTGATAGATTTGGGTCTCATAACAGCATAAAGTTTAGGTTACTGGTTTATAATCCTTCTTATCAATGATCATTTTGGCTAAATTGCTTTCCAATTTTCGCTAAATTAGTAACCAATCATTAGGTTACTGGTTTATAATCCTTCTTATCAATGATCATTTTGGCGATAATCTCTCTCAAGATTTCTGAAGTACCACCGCCAATGGGGCCTAACCTGCTATCTCGCAGCATGCGAGCTAGTGGATATTCTTCCATATAACCGTAACCGCCTAAAAACTGAAGACAGCCATTGATCACCTCATCTGCCATTTTGGTAGAATGCAATTTTGACATCGTAGCCTCTTTCACAACATAGTCACCCTTATCCAATCGATTGGCTATCGCATAATTGAACTCCTTGCACATTTCCATTTCGGTATAGTAATCGGCAATCTTATGGCGCAACGCCTGAAACTTATCAATTGTTTTACCAAAAGCAGTTCGTTCAGACATGTAGTTTATAGTATACTCTAAAGCATGCTCTGCTCTAGCATGAGCATTGATCCCCATAATTAAACGTTCTAAAGCGAAATGCTGCATAATATAAGGGAAGCCCTGTCCTTCTTCTCCCATCAATTGACTTGCAGGAATCACGACATTATCAAATGCAATCTCACCAGTATCTGAAGCACGCCATCCTAATTTATCAAGTTTGGTTGCGGTTATCCCTTCAGTGGCCCTGTCAACGACAAAAATACTCATCCCATTATGGCCAGCATCCGGATCTGTTTTGGCGGCAACCACCAAATAATCGCTATAAATGCCGTTTGTGATAAATGTTTTTGATCCGTTCAAGACATAGGTATCACCTTTTTTCACAGCGGTTGATCGCATACCCGCGACATCACTTCCTCCAAAAGGTTCTGTGATGCATAAGCATCCAATCATATCTCCGCTAATACTGGGCGCTAAATATTTTTCTTTTATGTCGTGGTTCCCTTCTTTATTAAGATGGGTCATGGCAAGATACGCATGCGCCCACATGGCCGCTGCAAAACCTCCTGAATTTACCTTTTGTAATTCTTCAAGGAAAATAACGGTATAGAATAAATCGAGATTCATACCACCATACTGTTCCGGATAGTTGATTCCGAAAAAGCCCATATCTCCAAATTTTTTCCAAATAAAACGTTCAATGGACCCTGTTTTTTCCCATTTATCAATGTGGGGAACTACTTCTTTTTTTAAAAAATCTTGTAAACTTTTTCTAAACAATTGATGCTCTTCTGTGAAGTACATGCTATTCATATGCTATTTTTTTGTTCCGAATCTATCGGTTTTAATTGAGTGTCAAATATAACTTAATTATCTCAATTTTTAGGGCTGGGAAGTTTTTAACTTTCGCCAATTCATCCAATGATTTGAAGCCTTCGTGAAGTGTTCTGTACTCAATTATATAATGCGCACTGTCATAATCCAGATACTGAACGGTCACCAATTCGTCTCTCGTTGCGGTGTTCAAATTGAGCTTTTGGAATGGTCTTGGTGTTTTGACAGTGAAGTCATTTGTGAGACGCTCGATGACTTCAGGCGTCAATCCGTAAATATCCTGAAGTTGAATGTCTGACAGAAATCCTCCCGAAAATTTACTCCGGTATTTAATGATTCTATCAGATAAGGCGGCTCCAATGCCATTGACTTTAGTCAGTTCTTCGGCAGTCGCTTTATTTAAATCGATTTTTTGAGCATACGTTTTGGACGTTGAAGGTTTGAACGAATTGAATTTTGAATCATTGGCCCATTCTGATTTTTGTTTTGGATTGGTAACCCAATCAGGAAATTTAAAATAAGGCGAAATCACCGTTAACAACGAATCTGAAACTTGAGTGACTTCCTGAAAATGTGCCACTGAATTGATCCATTTGTCCTCACGTCTATAACGCAACAGCCGGTCGATCTCTTCGTTAGACATACCCAACGTGTAGCCCTTGTGGTCAGTGATAAAATTCGGGTTGAATGGATATAGTTTCGGCTTGCTATTAGCAACCTGAAT
Organism: Flavobacteriales bacterium; assembly: GCA_038259855.1. Taxonomy (GTDB): domain Bacteria; phylum Bacteroidota; class Bacteroidia; order Flavobacteriales; family Flavobacteriaceae; genus JBPOFM01. The sequence goes on along the minus strand of JBBSOJ010000219.1, from coordinate 713 downwards.
TGCCTTTAAGGAGTCTATCTCATTTTGAAATTTTTCTACCTCCGTAGCGTCTATCTCAATAGCATCCTTCGGAACATCCATGAAATGATAAACAAACTTAAAAACAACAATAAGTACAATTAATGAAAAAATCCCATTCCGTTGATTTTTTGAAAATACGAAATGGGATTTGAGTTTTTCCATGATATGTCAAACAGAAGAATTTACATATGTTTAGTAATATCTTCAGCGCCGTCTTTTATGGCTTCTCTTTTTGTTGAAATAGCACCAATATAACGTTTCATCTCATGCCTTACTTTTGGGAACAAGAAGAACAACCCTATCATATTTGGAAATACCAAGGCCAAAATCATTGCATCAGAGAATTTGATCACAGCATCTAACGTTGCAGCTGCACCAACAACCACAAATAACAAGAATAATATTTTATATACAATGTCGGCCGTTTTTCCTTTACCAAACAGATACTTCCATGATTGTAAACCATAATAAGACCATGATATCATTGTTGAGAATGCAAATAACACGATAGCCACGGTTAGAACGTAAGAGAAGTGTGGAATAACTGAATCAAAGGCTAGAGACGTTAGATCTACACCACTAATTGGTAATTCTGTTGATTTCAAAATAACACTACTACCATGTGCTGCTGTATAGTCAAATACCGATTGCGGGTCAGCGCCATTAATATTAAAGAAAATAATCACTAACGC